>DASXRJ010000146.1:0-5732 GCA_036506675.1 Nocardioides sp.
ACAAGCGCGCCCGGGTGGTCGCCGAGGTGCCGGACTGGGAGGAGCTCCGGCTCACCGGGGCCGCGATCAAGGACGCCGTCCTGCACGACCTCGACCGGCACCTGGTCTCACTGGAGGCGGCCCTTACTGCCCGCGGCGCGAGGGTGCCGCGTGGGCGTTCGCATCGGCGTGGCGGTTCGGCGTGGTCGAGCGGGCGTCGGGGCTGGCGGGCCGCTGGCTCGGCCGCCGCTCTCGTACGACGCTGCCCGGCGGCCGGCCCGCGGCCGGACGCCTGCCCGGACCCGGCGCCGCCTGGACCGGAGCCCGAGACCTGCCCGCGCCCCCTGCCGAGTCGTTCCGGGCGTGGTGGAAGCGGACGAACGGCGGCCGGTCCGAGGGTCGGCCAGAGGGTCGCTCAACGGGTCGCTCGGAGGGCCGGTCGGAGGGCGGGTCATGAACGCGCGCGAGGAGATTTTGGCCCGGGTGCGGGGAGCGCTGGCGGACGTCGAGCGGCCGGGCTCGGTGGTTCTCCCCGAGCCGGGCGGGCCGGGCGGGCCGGCTCCGGGGGTCGACCTGGTAGCCCTGTTCGCCCAGCGGGTCGCGGACTATCGAGCCGTGGTGCATCGGTGCGACGTGGCCGAGTTGGCGGACGTCATACGCTGCCTGCTTCCGGCGGGCGCGACGGTCGTGGTGCCCGCCGGCCTCTCGGTCGACCTTCCCGGCGTGGTGGTCGACGACCTACTCTCGGCGGGCTCGCTGGACGTCTGTGGCGCGGTGGTCACCGACGCCCGACTCGGGATCGCCGAGACCGGGACGATCGTGCTGGACCACGGGCCCGGGCAGGGTCGCCGGGCGATCAGTCTGGTGCCGGACCTGCATCTCTGCGTCATACGCTCCGAGCAGGTGGTCGCCGACGTGCCGGACGCGATCGCCGTACTCGATCCAGCCCGGCCGCAGACCTGGATCTCCGGCCCCAGCGCCACCAGCGACATCGAGCTCGACCGGGTCGAGGGCGTACACGGCCCGCGGACGTTGCACGTGGTGATCGTCGCTGATCGATGAGTTTCGGCGGCGACGCCGGTCTGCGCATCCATGGAGACCACCACGATGCTCGACCTCGGCCCCATCACCCGCAGCGTCGCCACGCTTGTCGCGGGCGTGCGCGACGACCAGCTGAGCGACCCGACCCCGTGCACTGAGTACGCCGTCGGCGACCTGGTCCATCATCTCGCCGGACTGACGGTGGCGTTCACCACCGCAGCGCGGAAGGAGGTCCCGGAGGGCGCTCGACGGGCCGTTGGCGACGCCTCGCGGCTCGACCCGAACTGGCGCGACACCATCCGCCAGGACCTCGCCGCGCTCGCGCTCGCCTGGCGCCATCCGGCGGCGTACCACGGGCAGACCCAGGCCGGCGGCATCGACATGTCGGGCGCCGAGGCGGCCGTGGTGGGGCTCAACGAGCTCGTCGTACACGGCTGGGACCTCGCGGTCGCGACCGGCCAGGAGTACGACGTCGCCGAGGCCGAGCTCGCCCCGTGCCTGTCCTTCGCGGAGTTCTTCTCCACGCCCGGCACCGAGGAGATGCGCGGCGACGCCTTCGGCCCGGTGATCCGCGTGGGCGCCGACGCCCCCGCCCTCGACCGGCTGCTCGGCCTGATGGGGCGCGACCCGGCCTGGCACACGGGCTGACGTCAGCGGCGCGGCCCCTTGTAACGCGCTGTTATCCCGCCCAACAACCCGCTGCGACGGCGCAGTAGGCGGGGTAACAGCGCGTTACAGCTCCGCCAGGCCGGCGTACTCTTCGTCGCTGAACACCCGCGACCGGGTCATGAACCGCACGCCCTCCGGTGCCTCGACCGAGAAGCCCGCGCCTCGGCCGGCGACGACGTCGATGGTGAGGTGGGTGTGCTTCCAGTATTCAAACTGCGACGCCGACATCCACACCGCCACCGGCGACTCCAGCCCGACCTCCAGATCGCCCAGGTGTACGTCGGCCCCACCCAGCCGGAACTCCCCGACCGGGAAGCACATCGGCGACGACCCGTCGCAACAGCCGCCGGACTGGTGGAACATCAACGGCCCGTGCAGCCCGGTGAGGCGACGGAGCAGTTCCGCCGCCTCACCGGTCACGCCGACCCGAGAGGGAGAGCCCGGGTCGGTCATCAGAAGAAGCCGAGCGCGTCGGGAGAGTAGGACACGAGCAGGTTCTTCGTCTGCTGGTAGTGGTCGAGCATCATCTTGTGCGTCTCGCGGCCGATGCCCGACTGCTTGTAGCCGCCGAACGCCGCGTGTGCGGGGTAGGCGTGGTAGCAGTTGGTCCAGACCCGCCCGGCCTGGATCTCGCGGCCGGCCCGGAACGCCCGGCCGCTGTCGCGGGTCCACACACCCGCGCCGAGGCCGTAGAGGGTGTCGTTGGCGATCTTGAGCGCGTCCGCCTCGTCGTCGAACGACGTGAGCGCGACCACCGGGCCGAAGATCTCCTCCTGGAAGATCCGCATCGAGTTGTCGCCCTCGAAGATGGTCGGCTGCACGTAGTAGCCCTCGGCCAGGTCGCCCTCGAGCACGTTGCGGGCGCCGCCGGTGAGCACCTTCGCGCCCTCCTGTCGGCCGATGTCGAGGTAGGACAGGATCTTCTCGAGCTGGTCGTTGGAGGCCTGGGCACCCATCATCGTGTTGGTGTCGAGCGGGTTGCCCTGGGTGATCGCCTCCACGCGGGCGATGGCGTCGGCCACGAACTCGTCGTACCCGGACCGCTGCACGAGCGCCCGCGACGGGCAGGTGCAGACCTCGCCCTGGTTGAGTGCGAACATCGCGAAGCCCTCGAGCGCCTTGTTGTAGAACGCGTCCTTCTCGGCCGCCACGTCGGCGAAGAAGATGTTGGGGCTCTTGCCGCCGAGCTCGAGAGTGACGGGGATGATGTTCTCCGCGGCGTACTGCATGATCAGCCGGCCGGTCGTGGTCTCGCCCGTGAAGGCGATCTTGGCGATCCGCGGTGAGGACGCGAGCGGCTTGCCGGCTTCGACGCCAAAGCCGTTGACGACGTTGAGTACGCCGGCCGGCAGCAGGTCTCCGATGACCTCCATCAGCTTCAGGATCGACCAGGGCGTCTGCTCGGCAGGCTTGAGTACGACGGCGTTGCCGGCCGCCAGCGCGGGCGCGAGCTTCCACACCGCCATCAGGATCGGGAAGTTCCACGGGATGATCTGGCCGACCACGCCGAGCGGCTCGTGGAAGTGGTAGGCAACCGTGTCGCCGTCGAGCTCGCTGATCGTGCCCTCCTGGGCCCGCAGCACACCCGCGAAGTAGCGGAAGTGGTCGACCGCCAGCGGCAGGTCGGCCGCGAGCGTCTCGCGAACGGCCTTGCCGTTGTCCCACGTCTCGATGACGGCCAGGTCCTCGAGGGAGGCCTCCATCCGGTCGGCGATCTTGAGCAGGATGTTGGAGCGCTCGGCGGGCGCCGTACGCCCCCAGGCGGGTGCGGCGGCATGGGCCGCGTCGAGGGCGGCTTCGATGTCCTCGGCGGTGCCGCGGGCGATCTCGGTGAACGGCTTGCCGTTGACCGGCGAGATGTTCTCGAACCACGCGCCCTTGATCGGGTCGACCCACTGGCCGCCGATGTAGTGGCCGTAGCGGCTCTTGACCTCGATCCCCGAGTCGGAGGTTCCGGGTTGTGCGTAAACGGTCATGGGTGACTCCTGGGTAGTTGTGACTGCAGTCACAGGTTAGGAATCGCCACGTTGCAGGGACGTTGCGCGAGGTGGTTGGTTTCCCCGGATATCCGGGGAAACTTGCGGTTGTCAGGGACTGCATCCCCTGACAACCGTCGGTCCTCCGGTAAGGCCGGGGAGACCCACGGGCTCACCTGAGCTCGCGGTCGAGCCGCCCGATCTGCCCGTCGATCAGCGCCAGCATCGGCGACCGGCTCCCGACCGCCGCCCGCTGGGCCAGCCACATCTCGTAGTCGTCGTTGCCCCACGACGATCGGGTCCAGGTCGACATCAGGTCGGCCTCGTGCGACCGCAGCAGCGACTGCCGCAGCGAGTGCGACAACCCCTCTCGCAGCCGTACGACGCCGGGCGCGACCGACCGCGGCAGGATCGGCCCGCAGTAGGACCGCATCGCACCCCGCAGGTCGCCCGCTGCCAGCTGCGCGTCGACGGCCAGCCAGTCGCCGGTGACGTTCGCGGTCAGCCGGTAGGGCCGCGAGGCCAGCAGGTCCTCGCCGAGCAGCCCGCGCAGCCGGTTGAGCTCGGCCCGCAGAGTCGACGAGCCGCCGTCGTCCTCGTAGACCAGCACGGCCAGCTCGTCGCCGGACAGCCCGCGCGGGGCCGAGGCGAGCAGCAGCAGGATCTCGCTGTGCCGAGGACTGAGCCGCAGCTGCGTCGTACGGCCTCGGCCGTCGTCGACCGACAGCAGCGCGTCGGAGCGGCCCAGCGCCTCCATGACCAGGTACATCGTCCCCGGCCGGCGCTGCTCCGGGACCCGCGTCGGGGGCAGGTCCCGCGCCAGCTCGGCCTCGGCCATCCGGGCAGCGGCGCGGACCATCGCCAGCGTCTGGGGTACGACGATCTCGTCGCCCCCGGTGATGTCGAGGACGCCCAGCAGCGACGACGAACCCGGGTCGTGGATCGGCGTCGCCGCGCACGACCAGCGCTGCACCGACCGCCGGAAGTGCTCGGCCCGGATGACGCTCACCGGCTGGTCCAGCCGCAGCGCGAGTCCGGGCGCGTTGGTGCCGGCGAGTCGCTCGTCCCAGTTGCTGCCCTCGACGAACCCGATCCCCTCGGCCCGTCGCAGCAGCGCCGGCGTACCGCAGACCCACAGCAGCTGACCCGCCTCGTCCGAGACCGCCATCACCGCGTCGCAGTCGCGCGCGGCCTGGCCGAGCACGTCGTCCAGCAGCGGGAACACCCGCGCCAGCGGATGCGCCCCGCGGTAGTCGCGCAGGTCCCCGTCAGGCAGCGTGATCGGCGCCTCGACCTCGTCCGCGTGTACGCCGGCCGCGGCCGAGCGGTGCCAGGAATCGGCCACCTCGGCTCGCATCGCGTCGGACATACCACTAGTGAACACCGTCACACGTCATCACGCAGACGTTGCAACAAGGTTGCAGCGGGCGGCACGCGGCTCATGTAACGCGCTGTTCCCCCGCCTACCGCGCCGTTGCAGCGGGTGGTTAGGCGGGATAACAGCGCGTTACAAGCAGCCCCACGCGGCCGGATTTCGACCCCCGGACCGGCTCCGGTACCCTACTCCGCGGTGGCGTGTCCGAGCGGCCTAAGGAGAACGCCTCGAAAGCGTTTGTGGGTGCAAGCCCACCGAGGGTTCAAATCCCTCCGCCACCGCCAGCCGACAGACCGGACCCGATCGGGTCCGGTCTGTCGCACATTTCGGGCTGCCGCGGGGGCGCTTGTAACGCGGAGTTACCGGCACTGGGCCAACGTCAGGACCGGGCGCTCAGTAGCCGTAACTCCGCGTTACAACACCCGCTCAGACCGCTAAGGTCCGGGCATGAGTGTGTACGTCGAACGCAGCGGGCCGGTCACGACCGTCGTACTCGACCGGCCGGAGGCGCGCAACGCCGTCGACCGGGCCACGGCGCAGGCGCTGGCCGACGCGTTCCGGGCCTTCGACGCCGACGAGACGGCGGGCGTGGCGGTCCTGTACGGCGCCGGCGGGACCTTCTGCGCCGGCGCCGACCTCAAGGCGATGGACAACCGGCTCGAGCCCACCGGCGACGGTCCGATGGGGCCGAG
>DASXRJ010000147.1:0-3429 GCA_036506675.1 Nocardioides sp.
CCATGCTCGATCGGCCGCAGCGCCGTCCTCCTCGATGAGCCCCAGTGCGGTCCCGACGAGTTCGTCGTCCTCGAGGAGCAACAGATGAGCGTCGAAGATGGCGGCGTCGTGCTCTCCGACTGCTCGAGCCACCTGGTCGCGAGTCGCCCCGAGCTCCTTGCGGGTGCGGGTGACGGCGGCGATCAACCGGTCTCGCTCCACATCCGCTGCCCCCGGTGGGTGATCGTCGCTCTCGATCGCCGTCGTCGCTAGCGAGAGCTTCGGCCCGACGCCGATCCCGGGAGATGCCGCCAGCGGGCCGGACGAGGTCGCGGGCGGGGGAGCGATGGTCGGCGGAGCGGCCCGGACCTCCTCGTCGAAGTTGCGCCCGACGATCGCCGCGACGGCAGCCAGGGTCTCGCGCGCCTGGCGGCCGGAGGCTCTGACCTCGATGTGATGGCTCCTGAGAGCTCCGAGGGTCGACAGGGCGCTCACGCTCCGGCCGTTGACCGGCGGGCCGCCTGTCGTGACGTTCCGGACGCTCACGTCGGCGTCGAATCGACGGATCGTGTCGACGAGGCGGGCCGCGGGTCGGGCGTGCAACCCGTGCTGGTTGTGCAGCACCAGCTCGATGCTCGCCGGGAGCGCGCTCTGGGCGTCGGGCTCGACCTCCTCGCTGGCCGGTCTCGAGCCGGAGCCGAGGAGCGTGGCCTTGATCTCACCCGCTCGCCGGGCGTCGGCGGCCACCTCGTCGAGGCCTGCGCCCGCAGCTGCGAGGACGACGGCCGCGACGAGCCCCTCGACGAGCGGAGCCTCGGAGAGCACGACGGGTGTCTTGGAGGCGCCGCTGAGGTCGAGGGCCAGCTCGGCGCTGAGCACGGCGCTCCCGAGGTCCATCACGACCAGCACACCGGCGGCCGACGCAACCTGGTCGATGGCCTCGCGCACCCGGATCGCGTCGGTGCCGAGCACGCCGTTGTCGAGCCCGGCGGCGATGGCGATCGGCGGCGGCGCACCGTGGACCATCTGGAGCGCGAGCTCCACAGCCGATTCGGCCAGTTGTCGGCTGTGTGACACGACGACGATCCCGACCATGGCGCTCGGTGAGCCCTGGTGGATCTCCCCGGTCGGGCTCATGAGGTGGCGGCGAACGCTGCCGCTGCGGCCTCGACCAGCAACGCCGCGGAGGTCGCGCCCGGGTCTTGGTGGCCGGCACTGCGCTCGCCGAGGTAGCTGGCCCTGCCCTTGCGCGCCACCATGGGGATGGTGGCGTCGCGGCCGCGGTCGGCTGCCAGTGAGGCTGCGGCGAACGCGGCTGCCGTGCTCTTGCCCTCGCCGAGCGCGCGGTCGAGCTCGCACAGCGCCGGGTGGAGGGCGTCGAACATGGTCTTGTCGCCCAGCTCGGGCCGACCCCGAGCGATGAGGCCGTCGTTACCGGCGCGCAGCGCCATGGCCAGGTCCTGTGGCGGGAGCTCGGTGACCGGGCCGCACGCCGCGCCGAGGCGCAGGAAGAAGGTCCCGTACAGCGGGCCGCTGGCGCCGCCCACAGTGCTCACCAGAGTCATGCCGACGAGCTTGAACAACTGGTCGGCGGTCCCTTCCGATGTGGCGTCGAGCTTGCCGGTCACGGCCCGCATCCCCCGGTCCATGTTGATCCCGTGGTCGGCGTCGCCGATGTCCGCGTCGAGGTCGGTGAGGAGTGCCTTGTGGGTCGCGACCAGGTCTGCGAAGGTCCGGACCCAGCGCTCCATCTGGCGGACGGTCACGGGGTCGGTGGTCATGAGCTCATCCTCCCCACCGCAGCGCCGGGGTGTTGACGGGCGCGTCCCACAGCGTGGTCAGCTCGTCGTCCAGCTTCAAGAGGGTCACCGAGCAGCCCGCCATCTCCAGTGACGTGATGTACGGCCCGACCAGCGACCGGGCGATGGTGATGCCGTGGCCGTCGAGGATCCGCTTGAGCTCGGCGAACACCACGTAGAGCTCGATCAGGGGCGTACCGCCCATGCCGTTGACGAAGGCCAGGACCTCGTCGCCGGCGCGGTAGGGCAGGTCCTTCACGATCGGCTCGACGATGCGCTCGGCGATGGCGGCCGCCGGTGCGAGTGGCTCGCGGTATCGGCCGGGCTCGCCGTGGATGCCGATGCCGATCTCCATCTCGCTCTCTCCGAGCTCGAAGGTGGGCTTGCCGGCCGCCGGCACCGAGCAGGAGGTCAGCGCCATGCCCATGCTGCGCCCCCACCCGTTGACCTTCCGACCGAGGGCGGCGACCGTGGCGAGGTCCCGACCGGTCTCCGCGGCTGCTCCGCAGATCTTCTCGACGAGAACGGTCACGCCCACACCGCGGCGGCCAGCGGTGTAGGTGCTGTCCTCGACGGCGACGTCGTCGTTGGTGACGACCGATTCGACCTTCGTCCCCGTCTCCTCGGCTGCCATCTCGGCCGCCATCTCGAAGTTCATCACGTCGCCCGTGTAGTTCTTGACAATGTGGAGCACCCCGGCGCCGCCGTCGATTCTGTTGGTCGCCTCGTGCATCTGGTCGGGCGTCGGGGACGTGAACACCTCCCCCGGGCAGGCGGCGTCCAGCATCCCCAGGCCCACGAACCCGCCGTGGAGGGGTTCGTGGCCCGATCCGCCGCCGGAGAGCAGGCCGACCTTGCCGTTGACCGGGGCAGCGGCGCGGTAGATGACGTGGTGCTCGTGGTCGACCCGCAGGTCCGGGTGGGCGGCCTCGATCCCCAGGAGGGCATCGGAGACGACGGTGGTGGGGTCGTTGATCAGCTTCTTCATCGTGGACATCCTCCTGTCCGTGGGTCGGGCGGTCACGCCACCGGCTCGGCGGCTCGGCGGGCGGTGACGATGTCCGTGGTCGGGATGTCGACCGGCCGGCGGGCGCGACTGCGCGACACCAGCGTGTAGGCCAAGCCTGCTGCTACGCCCGCAGCCAGCTCCGCGAGCACGTAGGTGGGGAGCTGAGCCCAGTGCACGGTGCCGTCGAAGGCTTGCAGCACGAGCATCGGTCCGACCACGCGGGCAGGGTTGATCGCGGCCCCGGTGGCGGGGGCGACCGGGATGATCGCCGCGAACACGGCGAGGCCGATCGCAACACCGGCGAACCCCGGCGCCGCTTTCGTGTGGATCACCCCGAAGATCACGAACACCAGGATGAAGGTTCCTACGAACTCGGCGAAGAAGCCCTGGACAACTCCGACGCCCAGGCTCTCGTTGAACGCGGCGACTCCCAGCCCGACCTCGTGAGCTCGGGACCCGAGCACACCGACGATGGCCAGGGCGCCGATCGTCGCGCCCGTCACCTGCGCGGCCAGGTACGCGGGGACCCGAGTCCACGGGAACTTGCCGGTGGCCGCCAGCGCGACGGTCACGGCCGGGTTGATGTGATTGCCGGAGATGTGACCGAGCGCGTAGACGGTGGCCACGACGATCGTCCCGAAC
>DASXRJ010000148.1:0-7367 GCA_036506675.1 Nocardioides sp.
CCCCGCCCCTCTGTGCGTGGTGTGTCTGTTGAGCCGATGCTCAGCCGTTGACCCGGGCGGTCAGGCCGGTCGGCCCGCCGGGCGCACCGTGGCACTTCTTGTACTTCTTGCCGGAGCCGCACGGGCACTCGGCGTTGCGGCCGACGCCGGCGTACGGGTCGCCCGCGTTGGTGATCGTGTCTCCCTTGACCTCGACCTCGCCGTCGACAGTCGGCGCCGAGTAGGAGAGCTGCTGAGATCGCTTGGGCTTGGCGAGGCCCTTGACCAGCATCGCCGGACCCTCGAGGTGCGGCTCCTCGTGGTGGCCGGCGTGCAGGGGCGCGGACAGCGCGTCCTCCAGCGGCTCGGAGGGCAGCTCGCGGGCCATCGGCTCGACGATCGGCGCGGTCAGCGCGTCGTGCGGCGCCTCCTCGAACTGGACCTCGGCATTGAAGAGGAAGCCGACCGCCTCTTCCTTGATGCCGTCCATCATGGCCGCGAACATGTCGAAGCCCTCGCGCTGGTACTCGACCAAGGGGTCGCGCTGGCTGTATGCGCGGAGGTAGATGCCCTCGCGCAGGTAGTCCATCTCGTAGAGGTGCTCGCGCCACTTGCGGTCGATCACGGCGAGGATGACGTTGCGCTCGAGCTCGCGCATGTTGTCCTCACCGAGCGACGCCTCACGGCGGTCGTAGGCCTCGAGGGCGTCCTTCTTCAGCCGCTCGATCAGGTCGTCGCGGTTGAGGTTGGCCCGGCCGCCGACCTCCTTCTCGAGGATCTTGTAGTCGAGGGACACCGGGTAGAGCTGCTTCAGGGCGGTCCAGAGGGCCTCGAGGTCCCACTCCTCCGCGAACTCCTGGGTGGCGCCGACGACGTACCCCTCGACGACGTCCTCGATGAAACCGCGGATCTGGGCCTCGAGGTCGGCGCCCTCGAGCACCTCGCGGCGCTCGCCGTAGATGACCTCGCGCTGGCGGTTCATCACGTCGTCGTACTTGAGGACGTTCTTGCGGGACTCGAAGTTCTGCGACTCGACCTGGCCCTGGGCGTTGGCGATCGCGCCGGTCACCCGCTTGTTCTCGATCGGGATCTCGTCGGGGACCTTGAGCATGGTGAGCACCCGGTCGACCCAGTCGGACTTGAACCGCTGCATCAGCTCGTCCTGCAGCGAGAGGTAGAACCGGGACTCACCCGGGTCGCCCTGACGGCCGGAACGACCGCGCAGCTGGTTGTCGATCCGGCGGGACTCGTGGCGCTCGGTGCCGACGACGTACAGGCCGCCGACGCCCTTGACCTCGTCGTGCTCGTTCGCGACCTGGGCCTTGATCCGCTCCAGCATCGCGGGCCACTCGGCTTCGTACTGCTCGGCGGTCTCGCCGAGCGGCTCGAGGCCCTGCTTGCGCAGCTCCTGGTCGGCCAGGAACTCCACCGAGCCGCCGAGCATGATGTCGGTGCCTCGACCGGCCATGTTGGTGGCGACCGTGACCGCGCCCTTGTGACCGGCGAGCGCGACGATCTTGGCCTCGTCAGCGTGCACCTTGGCGTTGAGGACGCTGTGCGGGACGCCCTTCTTCTTCAGCATCCCGGAGAGGTGCTCGGACTTCTCGACCGAGACCGTGCCGACCAGGACCGGCTGGCCCTTCTTGTGCCGCTCGGCGATGTCGTCGACCACGGCGGCGTACTTGGCCTCCTCGGTGCGGTAGACCAGGTCACCCTGGTCGATGCGCACGAGCGGCATGTTCGGCGGGATCGGGACGACGCCGAGCCGGTAGATCTTGTCGAACTCGGACGCCTCGGTCATGGCCGTACCGGTCATACCGGAGAGCTTCTTGTAGAGGCGGAAGTAGTTCTGCAGGGTGACGGTGGCGAGGGTCTGGTACTCCTCGCGGATCTGCACGCCCTCCTTGGCCTCGATCGCCTGGTGCAGGCCCTCGTTGTAGCGCCGGCCCGCGAGCATGCGGCCGGTGTGCTCGTCGACGATCAGGACCTCGCCGTTCATCACGACGTACTCCTTGTCGTGACGGAACAGCTCCTTGGCCTTGATCGCGTTGTTCATGAACGAGATCAGCGGGGTGTTGACCGAGTCGTAGAGGTTGTCGATGCCGAGGTGGTCCTCGACCTTGGTGATGCCGGGCTCGAGCACCGAGATCGTGCGCTTCTTCTCGTCGGTCTCGTAGTCGACGTCCTTGACCATCGAACGGGCGATCTTGGCGAACTCGTCGTACCAGCGGACCTCGTCCTGGGTCGGGCCCGAGATGATCAGCGGCGTCCGGGCCTCGTCGATCAGGATCGAGTCGACCTCGTCCACGATGGCGAAGGCGTGCCCGCGCTGGACGCAGTCGGCGATGGAGTTCGCCATGTTGTCGCGCAGGTAGTCGAACCCGAGCTCGTTGTTGGTGCCGTAGGTGATGTCGCAGGCGTAGGCCTCGCGGCGCTCGGCCGGCGACATCGACGGCAGGATCACGCCGGTGCTCAGGCCCAGGAAGTGGTGCACGCGGCCCATCCACTCGGCGTGGTACTTCGCCAGGTAGTCGTTGACCGTGACCACGTGTACGCCGTCGCCCGTCAGCGCGTTGAGGTACGCCGGGAGGGTCGCGACCAGCGTCTTGCCCTCACCGGTCTTCATCTCGGCGATGTTGCCGAGGTGCAGGGCCGCGCCACCCATCACCTGGACGTCGTAGTGCCGCTGGCCGATGACCCGCTTGGCCGCCTCGCGGACCGTCGCGAACGCCTCCGGCATGATGCTGTCGAGGGACTCGCCGCCCTCCAGGCGCTCCTTGAACTCGGCCGTCATGGCCTGCAGCTCGGAGTCGCTCATCTTGACGAACTCGTCCTCGATTGCGTTGACGGCCTTGGCGATCGCCTCCAGCTCGCGGAGGATCTTGCCCTCGCCGATGCGGAGGATCTTGTCGAGGATGGCAGGCACGGTGGTGAGCTCCTGGAGTGTCGGCGTTTCGCCGGTCGATGATGCGGCTGCCACTCTACCCAGCGGAGTGAAGAAACCCTCAGTGGCGGCCCCCGCCGGGGGGCCGCTACCGGTCTGCTCCGAAGCTCAGGCTCCGGCCGGGTGATCCGAGCGCGCACCCACCGGACCCGCCGTACCCGTGACCTGGCGGCTGCCGGCCACGGTCCGCATGCTCCGCTTGTACGCCGGTACGACGTCGCGCACGACCCGCGGATCCGGCATCGCACTCGTGGGGGTGGGCGTGTGGAAGTAGTCGGCCTGCACGCGGGACGGCGTCACGTCGATGACCACGAAGCCGTGGCCGACGCCGTCGAGGTACTTGGTCCAGGGGTTGAGGCTCTTGATCTGCCCGGCGACGAGGCCGACCAGCCCGACCCGCTGCTCGGGCGTCGTGCCGGCGGGCACGATCGAGGCCGACAGCTCGTAGAACCCGTCGCTGGTCACCGACGGCGTCACGAACTCCACGCCCGCCGAGGTGTACGACGTCGTACTCGCCGGGTCGGCGGGCAGGTCGGCGGCCCACGAGGAGTGGATGTCACCGGTCAGCACCACCGCGTCACCCGCCTCGGCCGGCTGCGCGGCCAGGTGGGCCAGGAACGCCCGCTGGTCCGCGCCGTACCCGTCCCAGGCGTCGGCGTTGACCAGCGTCGTGCCCGGCGCGCCCAGCACCGCGCCGGGGAGCCGGAACGGGATCACCATGACCTGGTTGCCGAGCAGGTGCCACTGGCGTCCCGTGGTCGCGACCGCGGCCTTGACCCACTCGAGCTGCTCGGGCTCGGGCAGGTGCCGGGTCGGGTCGGCCAGCGCCTGGTCGATGCGCGGGTCCAGGCCGATGGGCACGAAGCCGGTGACGCTCGGGCCACCGGGCGGGTCGACCTGCTTGCTGCGGTTCTGGCGGGTCTCCAGGATCGTCAGGTCGCCGAGATCGCCGTACGTGAACTGCCTGAAGAACCTCGTGCCCTGGTGCGGCTGCGACTGGTCGGGCAGGCGGAACGGCATCCACTCGAGGTAGGCCTGCAGCGCCTGGTCGCGGCGCGCGAGGTAGTCGCCCTCGCCGGCCTGGTGGTTCTCGGCGCCGTCGGACCAGGCGTTGTTGGCGACCTCGTGGTCGTCGAAGATAGTGATCCACGGGTGCCGGGCGTGCGCCGCCTTCAGGTCGTCGTCGGCCTTGTGCAGGGCGTGCCGCAGCCGGTAGCCCTGCAGGTCGATGGTCTCGGTGGCCGGCTGGCCGTCGCGTACGCCGATCAGCTCGGGCGGGCCGTAGCGGTCGGCGCCGTTGCCGTACTCGTAGATGTAGTCGCCCACATGCAGCACGAAGTCGAGGTCGTCGCGCCGGGCGATCTCGCGGTAGGCGCCGAACCAGCCGCCCGTGTAGTTGCTGCACGACGCGAGCGCGAACCGCAGCGCGTGGGTTGTGCCCGGCTCGTCGCCGGCGGTCTGGGTGCGGCCGACCGGGCTGGTCTCGCCGCGCGCCTTGAAGCGGTACCAGTACGCCGTGTACGCCGCCAGCCCGGTCACGTCGACCTTGACCGTGTGGTCGCTGGAGGCGTGGGTGTGCACGTTGCCCTCGCGGATGACGTTCTCGAAGGCCGGGTCGGTGCTGACCTGCCACACGACGTTGAGCGGCGACCCCAGCCCGCTGCCGGGTGTGGCGACCGGCTCGCCCGGCCTCGGCGGCGGCGTGGCCCGCGTCCAGATCACCACCGCGTCGCCGGTCGGGTCGCCACTGGCGACGCCGTACCCGAAGATGCCGCGACTGGCGGGAGCCGCGGCCACCGCCGCGTCGAAGCCGCGAAGCGGGACGGCGAGCGCGGCGGTGGCGACCGCCGCTCCCTTGACGAAGGTACGACGGTCGAGACCGGGTGCGGGGGTCATGCCCGTGATCTTGCCTCAGCGGTGGCTGGCCCGCGACCCCAGGAAGTAAAGATCCAGCTCCGCTGGCGACCTGTTTCAGGGCGCGAGTCTCGTGAGCGGTTGGTGATGCTGGGCGATCGCCTCCAAGTGTTCAGACACTCGTAGGCAATCGCCCGTCGACACCTACTGCTCCGCGTCCGTGCCGCCCGTTCCTACACCGGGCGCTGCCATCGGATCACTCGATGCCCGCGACTCCGGGCCGCCGCACGATCGGCCTCAGATCAGCGGGCCGGCCGCGATCAGGCGGCGATCTCGCCGGCCAGCGCCGGGGCCAGGTCGCCGCGCGGCTCGACCACGATGTCGTCGAGGCCCAGCCAGCGGGCCAGGTCGGCGAGCTCCTCCGCCAGCTCGGGGGCGGTCTCCGGCGGCGCGCCCGGCTCGGCGTACGCCGCCTTGACCAGCAGCCGGCCCGTCGGCCGGTCGGCCTTGAGGTCGACCCGGCCGACGATCCGGTCACCGAGCAGGAACGGCAGCACGTAGTAGCCGAACACCCGCTTGTCGGCCGGCACGTAGATCTCGATCCGGTAGTGGAAGTCGAAGAGCGTCTCGGTGCGGTCGCGCTCCCACACCAGCGGGTCGAACGGGCTCAGCAGCGCCCGGGCCGCGATCTTGCGGGCGTGGTGCGCGTCGCGGTGGAGGTACGCCGGCCGGTTCCACCCCTCGACCCGCACCTCCTCGAGCTCACCGGCCTCCACCAGCTCGTCGACCGCCGGTCGGACCGCCGCCTGCGGCATCCGGTAGTAGTCGCGCAGGCACGGCAGCGTCGCCACGCCGTGAGAGGCGGCTGCTCGGCGGACCAGCTCGCGATCGGCGTCGGCCGCCGACGGAGTCGGGAGCGCCAGCACATGAGAGGGCAGCACCCGCTCGGGCACGTCGTACACGACCTCGAACTGGCTGTTGCGACCGGCGATGGCCAGGTCGCCGACCATGTAGAGGAAGTCGAGCGCCTTGCGGGAGTCGGACCAGTTCCACCCCCAGTTCTCCTGGTTGCGCGGCTTGCCGTCGTCGAGGTCGCGGGCGGTGCTGGGGCCGCGGCGGCGTACCTCCTCGAGCACGGACCTGTCGATCGCATCGGTGGTGAGCGGCCACCACTTCCCGCGCTTCTCCCGGTACGACGCCATCCGGTGCTGCATCACCGGCCACAGCTCGACCGGCATGAACGCCTGCACGTGCGCCCAGTACTCGACCAGCCGGCGCCGGCGCCCGCTCGACGCCCGAGCGAGCAGGTCGGTGTCGTAGGGGCCCATCCGGCTGAACAGCGGCATGTAGTGCGCCCGCTGCAGCACGTTGACCGAGTCGACCTGCAGGACCCCGGTGCGCTCGAGCGTGCGCGAGAAGGTGCGCATCGTGGGCGTCGTGTGCCGTGGGTCACGGAAGCCCTGGGCGGAGAGCGCGATGCGGCGCGCCTGGGCGCGGCTTAACGACAGCATGCGGTCGAGACTATGACCAGCCACCGACAGTCAGCGGCCGCCACGGTCGTGGCGGTCTACCTGACCGGATCATTCGGACCCGACGGAGTCGTACACCTCGATCCGGTCCTCGTGCCGCACCCGGACCGACCCGGCGTACCCATCGACGAAGCCGACCACGACGTCGTACTCGTCCCCGGCGGTGGTGCGCAGTCCCACCGTCCAGGAGTTCTCAGCGGGGTGGTGCTCCTCCACGCCGAGCGACAGCGCGTCCGGGTCCACACCGTACGCCGCGGCCGCGCCGCGTCGAGCCCGCAGGATCGCGGCGTCCCGGGAGATCGGCATCGGCTCTGGTCGGCCGGCCACCTCCAGCAGGTCGCGGAAGGCGCGGGTCACGCCGTCGTGCGACGCCTCCGAGACGGCCGTCGTCCTGGGCCCGGTGGTCACGTGGAGCCCGATCTCCAGCGAACCCGGGCTCAGACCCCAGCTGGTGTGCCACCGGTGTTGGTGAAGGGAGTAGTGCCGCGGCGCGTCGGCACCGGCGTACAGGACCGGCTCCAGGGCAGCGAGGACCCGCGGCTCGTCAAAGGCATCCTGGTCGCGCGGGCTGTCGGCCTCGGGGACCGGGAGGTCGAGCATGAACTGCAGGTACGCCGGGCCGTCGGGCCTGGCACGGTAGCCGACCTGGACCCGGACCCGGTCCACCCGACCGAGCGTGAGCAATGGGCGCGAGGAACGCTCCTCGGCCGCATGACTGGCCATGTCCTAAGCGTTGAACGTGAGGGAACCCAGGTCAAGTACCTGCATCGCCGGCTGCGGCCGTCAGGGCAGGTCGAGGAGCTTCTCGCGGACGGCGTACATGACGGCCTCCATGCGCGAGTGCAGCTGGAGCTTCTCCAGGATGTTGCGGACGTGGTTCTTGACGGTGTTCTCGGAGATGAAGAGCTGCTTGGCGATCTCGCGGTTGTTGAGGCCCTTTGCCACCAGCCGCAGCACCTCGAGCTCCCGGTCCGTGAGCCGCAGCCCTGGCACCTGGTCACGCTCGGGCCGCGACATCTGCTTGAACTCGTCGATCAGCTTGACCGCCATCGACGGGCTGA
>DASXRJ010000149.1:0-8780 GCA_036506675.1 Nocardioides sp.
GGCACCACGACGACATCGGCGGTGCCGTACCGGGGTCGATGCCGTCGCACGCGACCAGCGTCTTCGAGGAGGGCCTGATGGTCCCGCCGATCAAGCTGTACGACGCCGGCGTACCCAACCGGGCGGCGCTGGCGATCATGACCCGCAACTCGCGGATGCCGGAGTCCCTGGCCGCCGACCTCGACGCGGAGTGCTCGGCCTGCCTGATGGGCGCGCGGCGGCTGGGCGAGCTCTTCGAGAGGTACGGCGTCGCGACGGTGGAGTCGTGCTTCGACGCGATCATCGACCGCACCACGTCGACGTACCGTCGCGAGATCCTGGCGAAGATCCCGGTCGGGTCGTGGACGTGGGAGGACTACGCCGAGCACGACGGAGTCGACGAGCCCCGGCTGCACGCCCAGCGGATCACGCTGACCCGGACGCCCGCCGACGACCCGGACGGCGAGCGGCTGGTGGTCGACTTCGACGGCACCGGACCGCAGGCGAAGGGGCCGATCAACCACTGCGGCGACTACTCCGATGGGGTGTTCCTGAAGAAGTGGCTGGCGCCGATCCTGCGCAACCTGGCCGACACCCCGGAACGGATGGCCGAGCTCGACGTCAACGAGGGCGTCGTACCCCTGATCGAGCTGCGGTTCCCGCCGCCCGGAACCCTGCTGACCCCGGTGTTCCCGGCGCCGACCAACGCGCGGACCTTCGTGATCCTGCGGCTGCTCGGGGTGCTGGCCGGGGTCCTGGCCAAGGCCGTCGACGGGCGGATGCCGGCGGACCAGGAGACGATCCGCTACACGGGCGTCTACGGTCTCGACCTGGACGGGCGGCCCTACCTGATGCGCGAGGTGCTGGGTGGTGGGTCGGGCGGGCGCTATTACGCCGACGGCGAGGACACCATCCACGTGGTGCCGGACTCGCGGAACCTGCCGACCGAGTTCACCGAGGCGCGCTTCCCGTTCCGGGTGGAGTCGCTGTCGCTGGCGGTCGACTCGGGCGGGGCCGGGCGGTTCCGGGGCGGCCTGGGCTATGAGAAGCAGATCCGGATGCTGCGGGACGGGCACTTCATGTCGATCGCGGACCGGTCGATCCTGTCCTGCTGGGGCGTGCGCGGTGGCCGCGCGGGGGCGCCGTTCTCGGTGGTGATCGACCCGGGCGGGCCGCACGAGCGGGAGGTCGACGCGCTGGCCGACGCCGAGCCGGTGCGGGCCGGTGAGCTGATCCGGATCCGGACCACGGGCGGCGGCGGGTGGGGTTCGCCGCTGGAACGCGACCCGGCGCTCGTCGTACGCGACGTGGTGTGGCGGAAGGTGTCGGCGGCCGCCGCCTTGCGCGAGTACGGCGTCGTACTCACGGGGGTGCCGGACGGTGACTCGCTCGACTCGCTCGACTCCGATTGGCTCGACGCGCTCGGGTACGACGAGGCGGCGACCGTTGCCGAGCGGGCCGAGCGGGCCGGGAGAGCCGGGCGGACGGGCGCGGACGAGGCGTTCTTCGACCGGGGCCCGGGCTATGCGCGGCTGTCCGGCGGGGCCGTCTCGGCAGGGGTGGATAGCCTCCGAACATGACCCCACCCGATCGCCCGTCCGGACACCCCACGCTGCGACCTGCCGGACCCGGAGACGCGGACGTGGTGGCCGCGATCTGGGTTGCGGGCTGGCGCGACGGACACCTCGGCAACGTGCCCCAGGAGCTGGTCGCGATCAGGACGCCGGAGTCGTTCCGCACCCGGGCCGCCGCGCGGGTGGCCGACCCGGCGGGCGGCACGGTGGTGGCCGAGGTCGACGGTGCGGTCGCGGGCTTCGTGATGGTCGTGGCCGACGAGGTCGAACAGGTGTACGTCGACTCCGGCCACCGCGGCACCGGGCTGGCGTCGGTGCTGCTCGACGAGGCGGAACGACTGGTGGCGGCGGGTGGGTTCTCGAGCGCCTGGCTGGCGGTGGCGCCCGGCAACACTCGGGCCCGCCGCTTCTACGAACGACGCGGGTGGCGGGACGACGGTGGCTTCGAGTACGCCGCGTCCGCGGAGACCGGCTCGGTGCCCGTGCCGTGCCGGCGCTACGTGAAGGACGTCGGGTGACGGCGAGGTCCGGGAGGCCGCTCACGCTGGTGACCGGCGGCACCCGGGGGATCGGCGCCGCCGTCGCGCGGCGGCTGGCGGCCGACGGACACGACCTGGTGCTCGGCTACGCCCACGACTCCGGGGCGGCGGAGTCGTGCCGGCAGGCCGTCTCGGCGCTGGGTGCGGCGTGCGAGGTGGTCCGGGCCGACGTGACCTCCCAGGACCAGATCGACCGGCTCTTCGCGGCCGCCCCCGGGCTGACCGGCGTCGTCAACAACGCCGGGGCCACCCTGAACCTCGGTCCGCTGGCCGAGACCCCGGTCGACGTCATCCGGGCAACGGTCGACCTCAACCTCACCGGGGCGCTGCTGGTGGCCCGGGCCGCCGTGCGGGCGCTCGGCCGGTCGTACGGCGGCGCCGGCGGCGTGCTGGTCAACATCAGCTCGGGCGCGGCGACGCTCGGTTCGCCCGGCGAGTACGTCCAGTACGCCGCCGCCAAGGCCGGCGTCGACGCGCTGACCCTCGGGCTGGCCCAGGAAGTAGCCGCCGACGGGATCAGGGTCGTCGGCGTGGCGCCCGGGCTGGTCCGCACCCGGATCCACGCCGACGCCGGCGACGCCGGCCGGGTCTCGCGGGTGGGTGAACGGGTCCCGTTGGGCCGGGCCGGCGAACCCTCGGAGATCGCCGACGCGGTCGCGTGGCTGATGAGCGACGCGGCGTCGTACGTCACGGGGACGACGTTGCGGGTCGCCGGCGGGCGCTAGGTGCAGCTGGGCCGGGGCTCGTGGGGCTGGTCGGAGTTGGGCCTGGCTGTTCCGGGCTGGGCCTGGCTGGGCCTGGCTGGGTCCGGGTTGCGGGCTAGCGGTCGTCCCGGCGAGCAACCTGGCGAGCGCTTGATGATGCTGGACGATCGCCTATGAGTGTTGGCAGCACTCGGGGGCGATTGCCCATCGTCACCTACTGCTCGACCGGTTACTCCCAGCCCGTGGGCGTGTCTCCCCATCCCGTGGCCCGCTGCGCGACGCCCGGGGATCGACCCCAACCGGAACACTGGCAACACCTGCCCGATCGGAGGCCGTGCGTTGGCCGAAGTTGCTGGTGCGGGGCGGGTGGGGCGTGCCTAGGTTCGAGGGCATGAGGGTCCTGCTCGCGCTCGGCGGCAACGCCATGACGAATGCCCAGGGGCGCGCCCGGCCGGAGGACCAGATCGCCGCCGCGGAGGTCGCGATGGCCGAGGTGGCGGACCTGGTCGCGCACGGCGTCGACGTGGTGATCACCCACGGAAACGGCCCCCAGGTCGGCAACCTTCTCGTGAAGAACGAGCTGGCCGCGGGCGTCGTACCGCCGGTGCCGCTGGACTGGTGCGGGGCGCAGACGCAGGCGACGCTCGGGTTCGTGCTGATGAACGCGCTCGACCCGGCCCTCGCCCGCCTCGGCGTCGACCGGAGCGGCGCGACCGTGGTCACGCGAGTGTTGGTGGACGCCGACGACCCGGGGTTCACCAGGCCGACCAAGCCGATCGGGCGTTATCTGTCCCGCGAGGAGGCGGCCGTGCTGGTCGAGCACGGCGAGACCTGGGAGGACCGCGGCGAGAAGGGCTGGCGACGGGTGGTCGCCTCCCCGGAGCCACGGGAGATCGTCGACGCCGCGGCGATCCGGGCATTGGTCGAGGCCGGGCTCGTGGTGGTGGCCGCGGGCGGCGGCGGGGTGCCCGTCGTACGCGATCCGGACGGCTCCCTGCGCGGCGTCGAGGCGGTCATCGACAAGGACCTGGCAGCGGCGCTGCTGGCCCGCACGGTGGCGGCGGAGGTGCTGGTGGTCGCGACCGACGTACCGGCGGCGGTGCTGCGGTTCGGCCAGCCGGACGCCGAGCCGCTCGGCCGGGTGGGCGTCTCGCCGCTGCGGAAGTACGCCGCCGAGGGCCACTTCGCCAGCGGCTCGATGGGGCCGAAGGTGGAGGCGGCCTGCCGGTTCGTGGAGTACGGCGGCGACCGGGCCGTGATCACCGATCTCGCGCACATCGTCGACGCGGTCACGGGTGAGACCGGCACCGTCGTCGTACCCGATCAACAAGCTCAACTAGAGACCGACTCATGAATGGAGGGCTGATGCCCAGCGCTATCGAGGTCCGCAAGGTGCCGATCCACTCCGTGGCCGACGCCTCGGAACTGGCGAAGCTGATCGACGACGGAGTAATGGCCGCCGATCGGGTGATCGCGATCATCGGCAAGACCGAGGGGAACGGGGGCGTCAACGACTACACCCGGATCATCGCGGACCGGGCCTTCCGCGAGGTGCTGGTGGAGAAGGGCGCTCCGGCCGACCAGGTGAGCGAGATCCCGATCGTGTGGTCCGGCGGGACCGACGGCGTACTCAGTCCGCACGCGACGATCTTCGCCACGGTGGACGCCGAGCCGACCGAGGAACCGCGGCTGACGGTCGGGTTCGCGATGAGCGAGCCGTTGCTGCCTGAGGAGATCGGCCGGGTGCCGATGATCGAGAAGGTCGCGGCGGCGGTGAAGGTCGCGATGGAGCGGGCCGGCATCAGCGACCCGGCCGAGGTGCACTACGTGCAGACCAAGACGCCGCTGCTGACGATCCACACGATCAGCGACGCGAAGGCGCGCGGGAAGACCGTGTGGACCGAGCACACGCACGAGTCGATGGACCTCTCCAACGGGTGTACGGCGCTCGGCATCGCCGTCGCGCTCGGCGAGATCGAGATGCCGGCCGATGCCGACGTCATGCACGACCGGTCGCTGTACTCGTCGGTCGCGTCGTGCTCGTCGGGGGTCGAGCTGGACCGTGCCCAGGTCGTGGTCGTCGGCAACGCGCCGGGTGTGGGCGGGCGGTACCGCATCGGGCACTCGGTGATGAAGGACGCCATCGACGCCGACGGCATCTGGGAGGCGATCCGGTCGGCCGGGCTGGACCTGCCGGAGCGGCCGCATCCGTCGGACCTGCAGGGCCGGCTGGTCAACGTGTTCCTCAAGTGCGAGGTGTCGCAAGACGGCCGGGTGCGGGGCCGCCGCAACGCGATGCTCGACGACTCGGATGTGCACTGGCACCGGCAGATCAAGGCCTGTGTCGGTGGTGTCACCGCTGCGGTCACCGGCGACCCGGCCGCGTTCGTGTCCGTCTCCGCGGCCCACCAGGGCCCCGACGGCGGTGGGCCGGTCGCCGCGATCGTGCACCTGGGCTGAAGAGCCCGGGGACGTCATCCGGACAGAGCCAAAGACGGCTCCGCCCGGATGACGTCCTGGACCCACCAGTCGCTGGTATATACTCGGTGTAGATACGAGGAGGAGGGTCCATGGTGGCCACCAAGCTCTTCAAGAACAACACCACTCAGGCGGTGCGGCTGCCGCGCGAGGTGGCCTTCCCCGAGGGCGTCACCGACGTGGAGATCCTCGTCGTGGGTGAGGCGCGGGTGGTTGTGCCTGCGGGCCGCCACTGGGACTTCTTCTTCGACCATGGGCCCGAGGTCAGCGACGACTTCATGGTCGATCGCGAGCAGCCGATGCCTCAGGAGCGTGGGGGCCTGTGAGTCCGGGCCCGGTGACGATGGCTCACCTGCTCGATACCGATGTTTCGATCGAGATCCTGCGGCGCAGGGACCCCGCGATCCGGGCCAGACTGGCCGAGACCCCCGAGGTGGCGGTGTCGACGATCACCGTCGCGGAGCTCTGCTACGGCGCTGCGCGTGCCTCCGACCCTTCGGCCAACCGGGCCGCGGTCGAGGAGTTCCTCGCCCACGTCACCGTGCTCGATCTCGACTCCGAGGCCGCGGCACATGCCGGGGAGATTCGCACGGAACTCGCAGCCGCGGGTCGTCCCATCGGCGCCTACGACCTGCTGATCGCCGGGCAGGCGCGATCGCGGGGATTTGTGGTCGTGACCCGGAACGTCAAGGAGTTCGATCGCGTCGCGGGACTGCGTGTCGAGACCTGGTGAGCTGAGGGGCTCAGGACGTCATCCGGACAGAGCCGTAGACGGCTCCGCCCGCATGACGTTGCGGGAGGGATCAGGCGTGCGGGTCGCGACCGGCGTACGCCGCGAGCCGGTCGTAGACGGGCGCATCGGCGGCCACCGGGACCTCGGGGCCGAAGGCGGGCGGCCGGTTGTCGGGCGTCAGGCCGGCGGCCATGTAGTCGAGCCCGCGCTGGGCGACCTCGGGGTCGAGGGCACGGGTCTGGCCGGTGGCGCGGACCAGGTCCCAGGTGTGTACGGCGAACTCCGCCGTCTGCCAGTCGGCCTGACCGAGGTCGGTGTCACCTCGTTCGTGCCAGCTGTGGATCAGGTCGTCGGCCGCTGTCCGGAACTCGGTCGCGCCGTTCCCCGCCACCGACGGGTCGTTCCCCCAGTCCGGCTTCTCGCCCCTGGCGGCCTGCAGGAACCGCCGGGCATCGCCGACCAGGTGCGCGGCCAGCCGGGCGACGTCCCAGTCGCGACACGGCGTGGGGGCGGAGAGCTGGTCGGGATGGATGTCGGCGAGGACGTCGCCGGTCTGGTCGAGCGCTCGGGAGAGTACGACGATCGGCAGGTGCTGCGAGATGGTCATGAAATCAGCGTAGCCGCGCCGCCGGACAAAGATCAGGAGTCGAGCTCGGCCCGGATCGCCTCGCTGTGCTGGCCGAGCGAGGGCGGCGGAAGGTGGTCGGCCCGCCCTCCGGAGAAGAGATTGTCGTCGAAGCGCAACGGCGATCCCGGCAGCTGCAAGGGCCCCAGCGACGGGTGGTCGATGGAGAGCAACAGCCCCTGCGACAGCGTCTGCTCCCAGGTGTAGACGTCGTCAAGGGACCGCACCTTGCCCGCCGGTACGCCGGCCGCGGCCAGCCGGCCCAGCCACTCCTCGGCCGGCCCGTCGGCGAAGTGCGACTCGATCAGCGCGATCAGCTCGTCGCGATGCGCCACCCGGTCGGCGTTGGTGGCGAACCGCGGGTCAGCGGCCTCGAGCCCGAACTCGCCACAGAACGCCCGCCACAGGTTCTCCGAGCCGCAGGCGATCTGGATCGGCGCCGTACCCGTCTCGAACATGCCGTACGGCGCGATTGCCGGATGATGGTCGCCGGCCAGTCCCGGCACCTCGCCGGCCACCGTCCACCGCGTCCCCTGGAACGCGTGTACGCCGACCACCGACGCCAGCAGCGAGGTCCGGACCACCCGACCCCGGCCGGTGGCGGCCCGCTCGTGCAGCGCGGCCAGCACGCCGATCACGCCGTTCATGCCGGCCAGCAGGTCCGCGATCGGCACACCCACCTTGGCCGGTGCCTCGGTGCCGGTGATCGACATCAGCCCGCCCTCGCCCTGCGCGATCTGGTCGTAGCCCGGCCGCTGCGCCTCCGGCCCGTCGTGCCCGAACCCGGTGATCGACAGCACCACCAACCGCGGGTTGAGCTCGTGCAGCCGCGACACCGGGAAGCCGAGCCGGTCGAGCACGCCGACCCGGTAGTTCTCCATCAGCACGTCCGCCCGCTCGACCAGCCGGGCGAGCACGTCGCGGTCGGCCGCGGACTTGAGGTCGAGGACCAGCGACTCCTTGTCGCGGTTGGCCGAGAGGAAGTACGTCGACACAGCGTCGTCGCCGACGAACGGCGGCCCCCAGCCCCGGGTGTCGTCACCGGCGGGCGACTCGATCTTGATCACCCGCGCGCCCAGGTCGCCCAGTGTCATCCCGGCGTGCGGGCCGGCCAGCGCCCGGGTCAGGTCGAGCACCAGCAGGTCGGACAACGGGCCATCGGTCATGGCGCCGACGCTACTGACCGCGGGTCCGCCCGCAAACGGCGAGGTGTGACAGCGGCACGGCCTGCGGGCCGGTCAGGACTGCCACATCCACTCCATCTCGGCCACCGTGCGGTCCCGGGTCTCCTGCCCGGCGAGCAACTGGACCGCGTGCAGCGACAGGTCGATGCCGGCCGAGACGCCCGCTGAGGTGAGGATCGTTTCGGCAGACCGCACGAAACGCTGGCCCCGGACCACCTGCGTGGACGGTGAGATCGCCGCCAGCTCGTCGTACGCACCGTGGTGGGTCGTGGCTCGGCGTCGCTCGAGAAGCCCGGCCTTGGCGAGCAGCAGCGAGCCGGTGCAGACCGAGAGCAGCAGCTCGACCTCGGTCCCTCGTTCCCTGAGCCAGGCCAGCAGCCGTTCGTCCGTCAGCAACGGACGGGTGCCGGCACCGCCCGGCACCACCAGCAGGTCGCTGGCGGGCGCGTCGTCCAGGGAGTACGTCGGCAGCACGGTGAACCCGCCCCGGCCCACCGCGGGTGAGCCGGTCAGGCCGACCGAGAAGACCCGGAACGGGTTCCCCTCGCCGAGCTCGCCGGCGACGTTGAACACCTCGTAGGGGCCGGCGAAGTCCAGGACCTCCATGTCGTCGAAGGCAAGGATGGCGACGGTCCGCTCGCTGCTCACGGGTCCATTATCGCCAGTCCCGGAGGACGCGCCGGTGATCCGCTGTCCGAGACACGACGTTGAGATCCCGGCGTCCTCCCAGGGACCACTCTGGCCGAGGCACAGCTCGAACGAATGTCAGTCCCGACGCCGATGACGTTGACTGGGTGGCCAAGACGAGACGGCGGTGCGCGCACATTCTCGACCTGCTGTTGAGGGACCCAGCCCTTGCCAGGACCGAGCTCGACTCCCGGGCGAACCGGTCAGCGACCGCGCACGGTCTGACCAGGACCGCAGGCGGTTTCGCAGAGCTCTAGTCTCTTTCGGCTGGCGACGA
>DASXRJ010000150.1:0-3285 GCA_036506675.1 Nocardioides sp.
CCACCAGCCCCCCGACCAGGGTGGTGTCTACAGCCTGGCCACCATCGAGGCGGACCGGGTGGCCGGCCTCAGCGGGCAGCAACCCGACCGGCAGGGTCAGCCGGCGCAGTGGAACGTCTACCTGGCCGCCGACGACGTCGACGGTGCCGCCGAGCGCGCGCTGGCCTCGGGCGGCAAGGTGCTGGCCGACCCGATGGACGTCGGTCCCGCCGGCCGGATGGCCGTCGTACAGGACCCGGGTGGCGCGATCGTCGGGCTGTGGCAGGGCGGCGAGCTCGCCGGCGCGGAGCGCGCCAACGAGCCCGGCACCAACATCTGGAACGAGCTGACCGTCGACGACATCGACGGCACGGCCGGGTTCTACCGCGAGGTGCTGGGGCTGGAGCCGGAGAAGCAGGACATGGGCCCCGACGCGGGTGCGTACACGACGTTCAGCATCGACGGCCGCTCGGTGGCCGGCGCGATGCCGATCCAGCCCGGCATGCGGCCGCACTGGAACGTCTACTTCAACGTGGACGACGTCGACGCGACCGTCGCCCGCGCCCAGGAGCTGGGTGCCGAGGTGGCGCATCCGGCGTTCGACATTCCTGGCGTCGGGCGGTTGGGCTACCTGCGCGACCCGCAGGGCGCGACGTTCAACCTGCTGCAGAACCCGCCGGAGGAGCCGGCGTAGCGCGCCAGCCGGCCCGGCTCAGCCCTCTCGGAAGGGATCTGCCGGGTAGACACCCAGGATCTTCACGTCGGTGGTGAAGAACGCGAGCTCCTCGAGCGCGTTGTGCACGCCGACGTCGTCGGGGTGCCCGTCGACCTCGGCCAGGAACTGGGTGGCGGTGAACTCGCCGCCGACCATGTAGCTCTCCAGCTTGGTCATGTTGACGCCGTTGGTCGCGAAGCCGCCGAGCGCCTTGTAGAGGGCGGCCGGCAGGTTGCGGACGTTGAAGATGAAGCTGGTGACGACCGGCCCGTTGCCCGCCGGCGCTTCGACGTACGACGGCGACAGCACCACGAAGCGGGTGGTGTTGTGCTCCTCGTCCTCGACGTCGTCGGCCAGGATCTCCAGCCCGTAGATCTCCGCGGCCAGCGGCGGAGCGATCGCGGCCTGGGTGATGTCGTGCGACTCGGCCACCTCGCGGGCCGCGCCGGCGGTGTCGCCGGAGATGACCTTGGTCAGGCCGTGCTCGCGGATGATCTTGCGGCACTGGCCGAGCGCGTGCACGTGGCTGTGCACGGTCTTGATGGTGTCGAGCGTCGCGCCCGGCACCGCCATCAGGGCGAACTGGACCCGCAGGAAGTGCTCGCCGATGATGTGCAGGTTGGAGTCGGGCAGGAAGTGGTGGATGTCCGTGACCCGGCCGGCGATCGAGTTGTCGATCGGGATCATGGCCAGGTCGGCGTCGCCGTTCTCGACCGCGGCGAAGACGTCCTCGAAGGACGCGCACGCCACCGCCTCCCAGTCGGGGTAGTGCTGCTTGCAGATCAGGTGGGAGTTCGCTCCGGGCTCGCCCTGGTAGGCGATCCGGTGAGTGGGGGAAGCGGTCACGCGTTGCAGTTTGGCACGTCCCGGACGCGCGAACGGGGTGGTGACCGGCTGCCGGGCAGCGGCTGCGGATACGCTCACGAGTCATGTCGACCGCGCTCGCCGGACTTGCCCTGCTGCTCGCGCTGATCGCCGTGGGACTCGGCGTACTCGCCCTGCGTCGCGTGGGCGCCCTCCACATCGTCGGAGACCCCGAGGCCACGCCCGAGGACGTGCACGGGCTGCGCCAGGAGGTCGCCGCGCTGCGCGCCGAGGGCGAGGACGCGCTGCGGCACGTCGCCGTCGTCCGGTACGACGCCTTCGGCGACATGGGCGGGCACCTGTCCTGGTCGATGGCGCTGCTCGACGACGCCGGTCACGGCGTGGTGGTCAGCTCGATCCATGCCCGCAGCGAGGCCCGCACCTACGCCAAGAGCATCACCTCGTGGACCAGCGAGCAGCAGCTCTCGCCGGAGGAAGAGGAAGCGATCAGCCACGCCAAGGGCTGACCCGAGCAGAGGTCAGCGCGGGACGCGCACCAGCACTCGGCCGTGGATGCACTCCATGGTGAGCTCCTTGCCGGGCCCGATGGAGTCGCCGTCGAGCTGGCGGGGCGTGTCGATCGAGGCCCGGATGGTCACCGTCTTGCCGGTCATCCGGTTGATCGTGTCGTCGGTCTTCGGCCGCTTGGCCAGCACCCGGTAGGCGAGCGGGATCCAGGAGAGGAACCGCCGCGGATGCAGGAGTACGACGTCGAGCGTGCCGTCGTCGATCCTGGCATCCGGGAGCAGCGGCATCCCCGCCTGCAGGTAGCCCACGTTGCCGACCACGATCGTGCGGGCGCGGTGCTTGCTGAACGGCTCGCCGTCGACCGAGATCTCCACCTTGACGGCCGGGAACATCAGCGACTTGAGCGCGGAGAAGACGTAGGCGACCCAGCCCACCTTCTTCTTGAAGTCCTCGTTGACGCCCTCCATGATCGCGGCGTCGAAGCCCATGCCGGCCATCACCATGAAATGCGTCTTCTCGACACCGTCGCCCTCGACCGCGACCATGTCGATGGCCCGGTCCTGGCCGGTCAGCGCGACGTCGATGGCCGCGCGCAGGTAGAGCGGGATGTCGAGGTTGCGGGCCAGCAGGTTGCCGGTCCCGGCCGGGATGATCCCCACCGGGATGCCGGTGCCGGCCAGCTCCGCGCACACCTCGCGCACGGTGCCGTCGCCGCCGCAGACCAGCACCAGGTCGGCGCCCGCGACCGCGGCGACCTCGGCCATTCCGGTGCCGGAGTCCTCGACCGTCGTGTAGTGCCAGGTCGGCTCCGACCAGCCGGACTCGCGGGCCATCGAGGTCACGATCGCCTCGAACTGACCGCTGTCCTCGACCTTGCTCGGGTTGAGTACGACGTGCAGGTCGCGGGTGCTCGCCGGCACCGACTCGACCAGCGGCAGCGCCGACTGCGCGTGACTGCGGGGCACGGGCGAGTAGAGCGCAAGCCCCAGCAGCACGAAGAACGCGCCGAGGAGCAGCCCGCCCACCACGTCGGAGGGGAAGTGCCGGCCGAGCAGCACCCGGTCGGCGGCCACGGCCACTGCGAGAAGGATCGCGAGCGTGGTCAGCGACCTGCGCGCGGAGCCACGGCGTACCAGCATCGTCACCAGCACGATGCCCACGCCCATCAGCGCGGCGATGTCGGCCGCGTGCCCGCTGGGGTAGGCCTTCGTGTCGAGCAGCTCGACGGCGTCCTGCCACGACGGCCGGTCGCGCCCGAC
>DASXRJ010000151.1:0-1687 GCA_036506675.1 Nocardioides sp.
CCCAACGCGCCTCTGCCCGCCGAGGAGGACATGCCCAAGGTCTTCGCCGCGGTCGACGCCTTCAACGAGGAGCTCCGGGCCTCCGGGTCCTGGGTCTTCGCCGGCGGGCTGCACCCGATCGAGAGCTCGACCACGGTGGACGCCCGCGGGGAGAAGCCGATCCTGACCGACGGCCCGTTCGCCGAGTCCAAGGAGTACCTCGGCGGCTTCTGGATCATCGAGGTCGCCGACCTCGACGCCGCGCTCGACTGGGCCACCCGCGGCTCGGCCGCCTGCGCCGGACCGGTCGAGGTGCGGACCTTCCAGGCGGAGCCTGGAGATGAGCAGAGCCAGGCGGAGCCTGAGGAAGCGTAGGCCTGAATGCCGCAGACCGACTCGCACGCCGCGCTAGTGGTCATCCCGGAAGGTGGTCGGGGGAGCGGGACACCCGACGAACTTCCGGGGATGATCACTAGGCATGGAAGACATCTTCCGCGCCGAGCACGGCCGGATCCTGGCCGGGCTGATCCGGCGCTTCGGCGACATCGACCTCGCCGAGGACGCCCTGTCCGAGGCCTTCGTGCAGGCCGCCGAACGGTGGCAGCGCGACGGCGTACCGCCCAACCCGGGCGCGTGGCTGACGACGACCGCCGGTAACAAGGCGATCGACCGGATCCGGAGGGAGAAGGTCCGCGACACGAAGTACGCCGAGGCTGCCATGCTGACCGACGACACTCCCCCGGAGCCGACCGGACCCGTCACCGACGACCGGCTGCGGCTGATCTTCACCTGCTGCCACCCGGCGCTCGCGCCGGCGGCGCGTACGGCGCTCACGCTGCGTCTGCTCGGCGGCCTCACGGTCGCGGAGATCGCCCAGGGGTTCCTGGTGCCGGAGACCACGATGGCCCAGCGGATCACCCGCGCGAAGGCCAAGATCAAGCAGGCCAAGATCCCCTACCGGGTGCCGATGCCCGAGGACCTGCCGGCCCGGCTCGAGACCGTGCTGGCGGTGCTCTACCTGATCTTCAACGAGGGCTATCTGTCCTCCACGCCCGCGTCCGTCCGCGGAGACCTGTGCGAGGAGGCGATCCGGCTCACCCGCCAGGTGCGCTCGGTGGTCGGGCCGCTCGGGCCGCAGCCGGAGGTCGACGGGCTGCTGGCGCTGATGCTGCTGCTCGACGCGCGCCGCCCGGCCCGGGTGGCCGACGGCTCCCTGGTCACGCTGCCCGACCAGGACCGGTCCCTCTGGGACGCCGCGATGATCGACGAGGGCCATGAGATCGTCCGACGGTGCCTGGTCGTCAACCGGCCCGGGCCGTACCAGATCCAGGCCGCCATCAACGCCGTACACACCGACGCGCTCGACGCGTCGATGACCGACTGGTCGCAGGTGGTCGCGCTCTACGACCAGCTGATGGCGATCTCACCCAGTCCGGTGGTCGCGCTCAACCGGGCGGTCGCGGTGGCCGAGCTCGACGGGCCCCAGGTGGCGCTCGCGATCGTCGACGGGCTCGGGGGCGAGCTGGCGTCGTACCACGCGTGGCAGGCGACCCGGGCCGACCTGCTCCGCCGCCTCGAGAGGTACGACGACGCGGCCGCGGCGTATGACGCAGCGATCGGGCTCACCGACAACGCGGCCGAGCGGGCCTTGCTGAGCGGCCGCCGCGACTCACTGCCTCGGTGACTGCCCCTGTGACTGGCCCTGTGA
>DASXRJ010000152.1:0-5879 GCA_036506675.1 Nocardioides sp.
GCGGCGCGCGGCCCGAGGTGCCCGCGAAGATGACGTCCTCCATCTTGCCGCCGCGCAGCGACTTGGCGCCCTGCTCGCCCATGACCCAGGCGAGGCCGTCGACGACGTTCGACTTCCCCGATCCGTTCGGCCCGACGATGCAGGTGATCCCCGGCTCGAAGTGCATCGTGGTCGCCGAGGCGAACGATTTGAATCCGCGGAGCGTCATGCTCTTCAGGTACAAAGCGGAGCTCCCAACCCGTGTTTATCAGCCCAAACCATACCGACACCTGGTGGCCCACCTGTGTTCACCACGCACGTGAGTACGGCGGAGACCCGGGTGGGTCGCCGCCGCTGGTTTCGGATGGTGCGGGACGCGTCAGACCGACGCGTGAGTGCTGAGAGCCTCGTCGACGGTGAGAAGCCGGCCTTCGTGCATGGCCGCCATCAGATGATCGTTCTCCGCCTGGAGCCGCATGACGTGAGCCTCCAGATCGGCTACGCGGCGATTCAGGTGGCGAACCTGCTCGAGCAGGCGCGGATCACTGCCTCCAAGGTGCCCTAGAAGAGCCTTGGCCATTTTCGCTGTCCTCCGGGAGGGGTTCGGCAGAGGCATCCCTGGAACGGGACGCGGAGTATGGGGTGCCGTCTTTCAGGGTCGCACCGTCCTAGCACTAGGTCAACCTGACTGCCAGAAGTTTCCTCACCACCGGGCGTGTCGGGGCACTGGCTGGCACCGCGGGCAACGGTACGACGAACGGTTCATGAACGCCTCCCGGCGGATCGGCCGGCCGCACCGCTCGCACGCCAGGCCCTCCCGCCCGTACACCGAAAGACCCCGCTCGAAGTAGCCCGATTCGCCGTTGACGTTCACGTACAGGGCATCGAAGCTGGTCCCGCCGACGTCCAGCGCCTCGGCCATCACCGCCCGCGCCTCGGCCATCACCGTGCGGACCTGCGCCGGCCGCATCGAGTCCGTCGCCCGCGCGTAGTGCACCCTGGCCCGCCACAGCGCCTCGTCGGCGTAGATGTTCCCGATCCCGCTGACCAGGTTCTGGTCCAGCAGCGCTCGCTTCACGCCGGTACGACGGCGCCGGAACACCGCCACCACCGCGTCGAGGTCGAACAGAGGGTCGAACGGGTCCCGCCCGATGTGCGCGATCTCCGCCGGCAGGTCCGCGCCGCCCTCGCTGTACGACAGCCCGCCGAACATCCGCTGGTCCACGAAGCGCAGCTCGCCGCCGCCGTCGGCGAACCGGATCCGGACGCGCAGGTGCCGCTCGGCGTCCGCGCCCTCCGGCCGGACCCGGAACTGCCCGCTCATGCCGAGGTGGGCCAGCACGGCGTCACCGGACTCCAGCGGGAGCCACAGGTACTTGCCGCGCCGCGCGGGGACGGCGAACTTCTGACCCGTCAGGCGGGAGACGAAGTCGTCCGGCCCCGCGGCATGGCGTCGTACCGGACGGGGGTGAAGAACCTCGACGGCCGCGATCGTGCGGCCGGTGGTGAAGGGTTCGAGGCCGCGCCGGACGACCTCGACCTCGGGGAGCTCCGGCACCCTGGCTCAGCCGGCCGCGGCGTCCGGGTCGTCGGCGTCGCCGTCAGGGGCGTCCGGCTGGTGCTTGGCGTGCAGCGCCTTCCAGGCGGTCTCGGCCGCCTGCTGCTCGGCTTCCTTCTTGCTCCGGCCGACGCCGTGACCGTAGCTGTCGGTGCCGATCCGCACCCGCGCCTCGAAGGTCTTGGCGTGGTCCGGGCCGGACTCGGCGATCACGTACTCCGGGGCGCCGACGCCGAGCTGCGCGACGAGCTCCTGCAGGCTGGTCTTCCAGTCCAGGCCGGCGCCGAGCCGGGCCGAGGACTCCATCAGGTCGTCGAACAGCCTGTGGACGACCGAACCCGCGACCTCGAAGCCCTGCTCCAGGTAGACGGCTCCGATCAGGGCCTCCACGCAGTCGGCCAGGATCGACGACTTGTCCCGGCCGCCGGTGGCCTCCTCGCCCCGTCCGAGGCGCAGGTACTGCCCGAGCTTGAGCTCACGGGCCACACCGGCCAGGGCGCGCATGTTGACCACGGCGGCGCGCAGCTTGGCCAGCCGGCCCTCGGACAGGTCCGGGTGGGTACGGAACAGCGTCTCGGTGACGATGACCCCGAGCACCGAGTCGCCCAGGAACTCCAGGCGCTCGTTGGTCGGCAGCCCGCCGTTCTCGTACGCGTACGAGCGGTGCGTGAAAGCGTGCTCGAGCAGGTCGTCAGCGAGCTGTACGCCGAGCAGCACGTGCAGCTCGGCATACACCTTCGAGTCCGCGACCGATGTCAACGGTTGGCTCAGACGTCGAGGACCTGGCGCCGCTCGCCCTTGGCGCCGTACTGGCCGCACTCGGGGCAGACGGTGTGCGGCAGGTGCTTCGCGCGACACGCCGGGTTGGCGCACGTGACGAGCTGCGGCGCGGCCGCCTTCCACTGTGCGCGGCGGTGGCGGGTGTTGCTGCGCGACATCTTCCGCTTCGGAACGGCCACGGTTAGGACTCCTCGGTTCGACCGGTGTCGTCGGACCCGGACGGCTGGCTGGTATCAGGTTGTACGTCGGCCTGCGCGAGCAGGCCGGACAGGGCCGCCCATCTCGGGTCGGACCCGTCCTCGTGCCGGTGGTCCGGCTCGTCCACCAGGCGTGCCCCGCACTCGGGGCACAGACCCGGACAGTCGTCCGTGCACAGCGGCTGGAACGGCAGTGCGAGCACCACGGCGTCCCGGAGCACCGGCTCGAGGTCGATCAGATCGCCCTCCATCCGGCTGGCCTCGTCGTCCTCGGCGTCGCTCTCGGGGTAGACGTACAGTTCCTGGAGGTCAGCGAGAAACTCGTCCTCGATGTCCACCAGGCACCGCGCGCACTCCCCCACCACACGGCCGCTGGCCGTGCCGGTGACGAGCACCCCTTCGACGACCGCTTCCAGTCTGAGATCGAACTGGATCGGATCGCCTTCGGGAACGCCGATCACGTCGATGCCGAGATCCGCCGGAGCCTTGGCCTCGAAGAACACCTCACGCTGGGACCCCGCGCGCCGGTTGAGCTCGTGGGTGTCGATCACGAACAGGGACCGGGGGTCCAGAGTGCTCAGAGGTGTCCTTCTCGGTCGGGCAGACAGAACTCGGCCTCGTCGAGACCGAGGAGCAACTTTAGCAACCCCGGCGCGATCCTGCCCAATCGGGGCCCCGCCCGGGGTTATCCACAGATTGCGAATCACGCACGCACGCGCACCCCGCGTGACGGCACCATGAGGTGGCATGACAGCGAACTTCATCATCCCCCCGTACCTGATCGAGAACCTGCGGCGCACCGCGGCCACGGATGCGGCCCGCGAGGCCTACCGCCAGACGCTCGAGCACGACCACGTGCTGCGTGCCCGACGCGCCCAGCGTGCCCCCGGGGTCGCGGCGGCCGAGGGCGACCGGGCGGCACCCGGTCCGGACCGGCTGGTGTACGACGCCGGCAACGGCACCGACCTGCCCGGACGGGAGGTCCGCCGCGAGGGCGACGGGCCCGCGAACGACAGCGCGGTCGACGAGGCGTACGACGGCACCGGCGCCACCTGGCGGATGTTCAAGGAGTGCTTCGGCCGCGACTCCGTCGACGACCAGGGCCTGCGACTGACGTCGACGGTGCACTACGACCGCGACTACAACAACGCCTTCTGGAACGGCGAGCAGATGGTGTACGGCGACGGCGACGGGGAGGTCTTCACCCGCTTCACCGGCATCGACATCACCGGCCACGAGCTCACCCACGGCGTCACCCAGCACACGGTGGCACTGGAGTACCAGGGCCAGTCCGGCGCGCTGAACGAGAGCGTCTCCGACGTCTTCGGCTCGCTCACCAAGCAGTACGCGCTCGGCCAGACCGCCGAGGAGGCCGACTGGATCATCGGTGAGGGCATCTTCCAGCCCGGTGTCAACGGCGCAGGCCTGCGTTCGATGAAGGAGCCCGGCACGGCGTACGACGACCCGCGGCTCGGCAAGGACCCGCAGCCGTCCTCGATGGACTCCTACGTCGAGACCGAGGAGGACAACGGCGGTGTGCACATCAACTCGGGCATCCCGAACCGGGCCTTCTACCTGACCGCGACCAAGATCGGCGGGCACTCCTGGGAGGGTGCCGGGCAGATCTGGTACGACGCGATCACCAGCGGCAAGCTGAGTCCGAGGGCCGACTTCGCCCGGTTCGCGCAGGCGACGATCGAGTGCGCGCAGGAGCGGTTCGGCAAGGACTCGGCCGAGGTGGTGGCGGTGACGCGGGCGTGGCAGGAGGTCGGCGTGGAGCCGGCCGCGAAGGTACCGGACGGGCAGGACGTGTCGAAGTTCCTCGGCGACCGGTCCCCGCACGAGGCGGGGCAGGCGGTGCCGGCCACGGCCGGCGACGGCCAGCGCCCGGCCGCCGTCCGCGCCCCGGACCGCGGGGCCGGGCGGGGAGCCGGCCGATGAAGATCACGGTCCGCCGCACCGGTGGCTTCGCGGGCATCTCCAAGGAAGCGGTGCTGGACACCGCGACCGTGCCCGACGGCAGGCAGGTCGAGGAGCTGGTCGCACGGGCCGACTTCGGGATCCGCGCATCGAGGCCGCAGCCGGACCGGTTCAACTACCACGTGGAGGCCGGGGACAAGCGGGTCGAGCTCGGCGAGCAGGACCTCACCGAGGACCTGCGGCAGCTCGTCGAGCGCGTCCTAGGCTGACAGCTTCGCCACCAGACGGCGGTGCACGTCGGCGGGCAGGAAGCCGCTGACGTCACCGCCGAACCTGGCGACCTCCTTGACCAGGCTCGACGACAGGTGCGCGAGCTCCGGCGCGGCCGGCACGAACACCGTCTCCACACCGGTCAGCCTGCGGTTCATGAGTGCCATCTGCAGCTCGTAGTCGTAGTCACCGGCGGTCCGCACGCCCTTGACGATGACGTTGACGCCCTCGGCCCGGCAGTAGTCGACCAGCAGCCCGTCGAACGTCCCGACAGTCACGTTGCCGAACCCGGCCACCGTCTCGCGCAGCATCGCGACCCGCTCGTCGTCGTCGAACAGCCGCTTCTTGGACTGGTTCACCCCGGTCGCCACGACGAGCTCGTCGAACATCGCCGCGGCCCGCCCGATCACGTCGAGATGACCGTTGGTCAGCGGGTCGAACGTCCCTGGGCAGACTGCGCGGTGCACCTAGCCTCCAAGTCGACTGCGAGATTCGTACATGCTGAGGATTGTTCTACAAGGCTGTGCATGTACGGTTCGACGGTGCCTCAGTCGCGGTGACCGTACCAGAGGCGCGCATCGCCGTACTTGCGCTCCCGCGACCCGCTGAACCCGTCCGGCCACCGCCAGTCCTCCCGCGCCCCGCGCTCCACTACCACGGTCGCGTCGGCCGTGAGCCACCCGGTCGCGGCCAGGCCGGCCAGCACCGCCCTCAGCTCGTCGCCGCCGAGCAGGTATGGCGGGTCGGCGAACAGCACGTCGTACGGTTCGGCCGGGTTCGGCCCGAGCTTCTCCGCCGGCCGGGTGAGCACGCTGGCCCCGGGCAGTCCGACGGCCCGCACATTCGCCTGTACGACGGCGGCCGCTCGCCGGTCGGACTCCACCAGCAGGACGCGTACGGCCCCGCGCGACAGGGCCTCCAACCCGACCGCTCCCGACCCGGCGTACAGGTCGATCACCGACAGGCCCTGAAGCCCGCCGAGCTCGGACTCCAGGGATGAGAACAGCGCCTCCCGCACCCGGTCGGCGGTCGGCCTGGTCCCGCCCCCGGCCGGCACCGCCAGCCGCCGCCCGCCCGCCAGGCCGGCGACGATCCGCGTCACGTCTTCTCCAGGTACTCGGCCTGCTCGGACTGCTGCACGGCCTCGACCTCGCGGCGCAGCGCGTCGTACCCCT
>DASXRJ010000153.1:0-5583 GCA_036506675.1 Nocardioides sp.
CCGTGGCGACATCACGCTCGAGGAGGCCGAGAAGGTCCTGCTCAACTACCAGCAGCAGCTGGAGCGGGTGTTCACCGAGGTCCGCGAGGCCAAGAGCGCCCCCGACGAGTGGACCACCGTGCCGGACTACCCGGACAAGCCGGCCGGCGAGACGAGTACGGCGGTCAGCGCCGAGGTGCTCAAGCGGATCGCGGACGCCTACATCACCCCGCCCTCGGGCTTCACGGTGCACCCGAAGGTGATGCCGCAGCTGCAGCGGCGCGCGGCCGCGATCACCGACGGCCCCATCGACTGGGGTACCGGCGAGATCCTCGCCTTCGGCGCCCTGCTCATGGACGGGCGGCCGGTGCGGCTGGCGGGCCAGGACTCGCGACGGGGCACGTTCGTGCAGCGCTTCGCGACGATCATCGACCGCAAGAACGCCGACGAGTGGACGCCGCTGACCACGCTCACCGAGGACCAGGCGAAGTTCTTCGTCTACGACTCGCTGCTCTCCGAGTACGCCGCCCTCGGGTTCGAGTACGGCTACTCGGTCGCCCGGCCGGAGACGCTGGTGCTGTGGGAGGCTCAGTTCGGCGACTTCGTCAACGGCGCGCAGACCGTGATCGACGAGTTCATCTCCGCGGGTGAGGCGAAGTGGCGCCAGCAGTCCGGCGTCGTACTCCTGCTGCCGCACGGCTATGAGGGCCAGGGCCCCGACCACTCGTCCGCCCGGATCGAGCGGTTCCTCACCATGGCCGCGGACGACGCGTTCGTGGTGGCGCAGCCGTCGACCCCCGCGTCGTACTTCCACCTGCTGCGGCAGCACTCGCTCGGCGAGGAGCACCGCCCGCTGGTGGTCTTCACGCCCAAGTCGATGCTCAAGCGCAAGGAGGCGGCCTCGCAGCCGTCCGACTTCACCAACGGCTCGTTCCGCCCGCTGATCGGCGACGACTCGGCCGACCCGGCCACCGTCGAGACCCTGCTGCTGTGCTCGGGCCGGGTCACCTGGGACCTCATGGTCGACCGTGGCAAGCGCGAGAACGGCGCGAAGTTCGCGATCGCCCGGGTCGAGCAGCTCTACCCGCAGCCGAACGCCCAGCTGCAGGCCGAGATCGCCAAGTACCCCAACCTCAGGTCCGTGCGTTGGGTGCAGGACGAGCCGGCCAACATGGGCCCGTGGCCGCACTACGCGCTGAACGTCTGGCCCGGCCTCGCCCTCCCGGTGGAGCAGGTCACCCGGCCCGCGTCGTCCTCGCCGTCGGTCGGCACCGTCAAGCGCCACCAGGAGGAGCAGCGGACGCTGCTCGACGCGGCGTTCGCGGAGGCCGGTCAGCCCGCCTTCCAGTCCTGATGTACTTCACCGATCGCGGGATCGAGGAGCTCGAGAAGCGCCGGGGTGACGAAGAGGTCACCCTGGCGTGGCTCGCCGAGCGGCTGCAGGAGTTCACCGACACGCATCCGGAGTTCGAGACCGCCGTCGAGCGGTTCGCCACCTGGCTGGCCCGGCTCGACGATCCCGACGACTGACCGCGCTCGGACTACGAGGACTGAGCCGTCTCGGGGAGCAGGTCGTCGGGCGCTGCACCGTGCGGCGGGGTCGCCGGCCGGTTGGGTAGTCGCGCCAAGAGTGCGAGCACGACAACCGCCAGGATCGCCCCGAAGCCGAACGCCCAGGTCATGGCGCCGACGGATGCGGTGGCCAGGTCCTTGCCGTCGGCGACCAGGGAGGTCGTGCGCGCGGAGATGAGGGTGGCCACGATCGCGACGCCCATGGCCCCGGCCACCTGCTGCAGCGTTCCGAGCAGGGAGCTCGCGTGAGAGTAGAGATGCGGGGGCACGTCGCCCAGGGCAAGGGTGAACACCGGCGTGAAGACCAGTGCCAGGGACACCATCATCAGCACGTGGGCCACCAGCACCAGCCAGATCGGGGTGGTCAGGCTGATCTGGGTGGTCAGGATGCCGAGCGACAGCACCATGCCCAGGCCGCCCGGGACTACCAGGCGGCGGGCACCGAAGCGGTCGAACCAGCGGCCGACCCGCGGGCCGAGCAGCCCCATGGCCAGGCCACCGGGCATCGTCAGCAGGCCCGTCTGGAACGGGGTGAGCTCGCGCGCCCCCTGAAGATACGTGGGCAGGATCAGCATCGAGCCGAACATGCCGGCGAAGGCCGCGGCCATGGTGATCAGGCCGAGCCGATAGGTGCGGTGGCCCAGGGTGCGCAGGTCGAGCAGCGGAGCACCCGTGCGCTGCAGGCGCAGCTGGAGCAGGGCGAAGACGGCGACGAAGACGACGCCGGTCACCACGAAGGCCCAGGCCTTGGCGTGCGAGGCGGTGGGGTTCCCGAGCTGGCTGAGCCCGTAGACCAGGCTGCCGAAGCCGATCGCCGAGACCAGCATGCTGGGCACGTGCACCGAACCGCCCGACCGCTTGCCGACGTTGCGCAGCCGGCTCAGGCCGACGACGGCGATGCCGCCGGCGATCGGCAGCACCAGGCCGAACATCCAGCGCCACGACAGGTTGTCGATGATCAGCCCGGAGAACGTCGGGCCCAGGGCCGGAGCCACCGACATGGCCAGCGTGACGTTGCCCATGATGCGGCCGCGGTCCTGAGGCGCCACGATCGTCATCAGCGTCGTCATGAGCAGCGGCATCATCACCGCCGTACCGCTGCCCTGGACGATTCGCGCAGCGAGCAGCACCGGGAAAGTGGGGGCCACGGCAGCCAGCAGCGTGCCGGTGCAGAAGACCGCCATCGCGGTGCCGAAGGCCTGGCGTGTGGTGACCCGCTGGAGGAACCAGCCGGTCACCGGGATGACGACGGCCATGGTGAGCATGAAGGCGGTCGAGAGCCATTGCGCGGTGGTCAGCGAGACGTCGAACTCGGTCCTCAGGCTCGGGAGCGCGTTGAACATCACCGTCTCGTTGAGGATCACGATGAAGGTGGCAGCCACCAGCCAGCGGAGCACACCGTAGTCGGCGGTGGTGGCAGCCGGCGTGGCGCTCTGGTCAGACATGGAGATCCTTCACGATCGGCGAACTGACTGTCGTCGACCAACACCATCACAGCGCGCCGACATTCCGTGTCCTAGCCAACCCAATGCACAGTGCAACTCTCAACCGGTTATCCATGCCCCGGGCGTCCGCGCCTCCTAGGGGCCGGGTCGGATCGTGAGGTCCGCGATGGTCGCGTCGTCGGGCAGATCGAGGACGTGCAGGATCGCGTCGGCAACCGTCTCGGGCCGGATCCAGCGGGCCGGGTCGTAGTCGGCCCCCTCGTGCTCGTGCACCTTCTGCTGCATCGGCGTCGCCGTCCGGCCGGGGTAGACCGTCGTGACCCGGACGCCGTACGCCGCCTCCTCGGCGCGCAGCGAGTCGGCCAACGCCCGCAGACCGAACTTCGAGGCGGCGTACGCCGACCACTCGGCGTGGGCGGCGAGGCCGGCGCCGCTGTTGACGAAGACGACCGTGCCGCGCCCGGCGCGCAGCAGCGGGAGCAGGCCCGCGGTCAGCAGGGCGGGAGCGGTCAGGTTGACGTCGAGCTGGTGCTGCCAGGTGGCGGCGTCGAGGTCGGCGACCGGGCCCAGGTCGACGACGCCGGCCGCGTGGACCAGCGAGTCGACCCGCTCGATGGCCGGCCGGCCGCGGCCGAGCTCGCGGGCGAAGGCGACCACGGCGGCCGCGTCCGCCAGGTCGACCGGGTGCGCGGAGTAGTAGCTGGGGAACTCGCGGACCAGGTCGTCGACCCGCTCCTCGTTGCGGGCCAGCAGGATCACCCGGTCGCCGCGCTCGGTCAGCCGGCGCGCGACCTCGCGCCCGATCCCCGAGCCGGCGCCGGTGAGGACATGCGTCCGCGTCATCGGGTGAAGACGATCTTGCCGAACACTTCACCCTTGGCCATCGCCGCGAAGCCGTCACGAGCCTGGTCCATCGGCAGGGTGTGGTCGATCAGGGGCCGGGCGCCGGAGGCGTCGAGGAGCGTCACGAGCGAGGCGAGCTCCTGGCGAGTGCCCATCGTCGAGCCGATCACGCTGAGCTGGAGGAAGAAGATCCGGGTGAGCTCGGCGTCGTCGACGTTGGGGCCGGACGTCGTACCGCTGATGACGATCTTGCCGCCCGGTCGCAGCGCCCGGATGGAGTGCGACCAGGTGGCCCGCCCGACCGTCTCCATCACTGCGTCGACCTTCCCGGGCAGCCGGGCGTTGCTCTCGTAGACCTCGTGCGCGCCGATCTCCAGGGCGCGCTCGCGCTTGGCCTCGTCGCGGCTGGTCGCGAGCACCCGCAGCCCGCCGGCGCGGCCGAGCACGATCAGCGCGGTCGCCACTCCCCCGCCCGCGCCCTGAACGAGCACGGTGTCGCCGGCGGTGAGGCCGCCCTGCACGAAGAGCATGCGGTACGCCGTCAGCCAGGCCGTGGGCAGGCAGGCCGCCTCCTCGAACGACAGCGAGGCGGGCTTGGGCACCACGTTGGCCGCCGGCACGATGACCTTGTCCGCGAAGGTGCCCTGGTGTCGCTCGGACAGCAGCGACCGCTTCGGGTCGAGGGTCTCGTCGCCGGTCCAACCCGGGCTCGGGATCACCGCGTGTACGACGACCTCGTTGCCGGCCTCGTCGTACCCACTCGCGTCGCAGCCCAGGATCATCGGCAGCGCCTCTTCGCGCAGCCCCACCCCGCGCAGCGACCACAGGTCGTGGTGGTTGAGCGAGGCGGCCTTGACGGTGACCGTCGTCCAGCCGTCGGGGGCGACCGGGTCGGGGCGTTCCCCCACCACCAGGCCGCTCAGCGGGTCGTCGGACGAGAAGGCATCGGCGTACACGGCGAACATGGCGCCGAGGCTATCTGTCGAGCGCGGGACGTCATACCGACGGTGCCATAGATGGCTCTGCCTGGATGACGTCCCGGGGCCGTCAGGCGCGTACGACGCCGTCTCGCCGGGCCGCCTCGGCCACCGCTGACGACACGGCCGGCCCGACCCGCGGGTCGAACGGGCCTGGGATGATGAAGTCCTCGCTCAGGTCGTCGCCCACCAGGGCGGCCAGCGCGTCGGCGGCGGCGAGCTTCATGCCCTCGGTGATCGCGGTTGCGCGCGCGTCGAACGCACCCCGGAAGATGCCGGGGAAGGCGAGCACGTTGTTGATCTGGTTGGGGAAGTCCGAGCGGCCGGTCGCCACCACGCGGGCGTACTTGTGGGCGAGGTCGGGGTGCACCTCGGGCGTCGGGTTGGCGAGCCCGAAGACGATCGCGTCGTCGGCCATACTGGCCACGACCTCCTCGGGCACGCTGCCGCCGGAGACGCCGATGTAGACGTCCGCGCCGTCCATCACGTCGGCCAGCGAGCCGGACCGGTCGAAGTTGTCGGCGGTGTCCTTGGCCAGCTCGAGCTTGACCGGGGTCAGGTCGTCGCGCACGGAGCTCAGTACGCCGCGCCGGTCGACCACGGCGAGGTCGCGGATGCCGGCCTCGAGCAGGATCCGGGCGACGGCGACACCGGCCGCACCAGCACCGGAGATGACCACGCGGGTCTGGCCGGGCGCGCGGCCGGTGAGGCGCAGGGCGCCCTTCAGCGCGGCCAGCGCTACCACCGCGGTGCCGTGCTGGTCGTCG
>DASXRJ010000154.1:0-4194 GCA_036506675.1 Nocardioides sp.
GCAGATGTTCAGCGATCTCGTCGTACACGGCTGGGACCTGGCGCGGGCGATCGGCGCGGAGACCGACATCGCTCCGGACGTGGCCGAGCACGCGATGCGGTTCATGGAGCCGTACGTCGGTCAGTGGCCGGGCGTGTTCGCCGACCCGGTCGCCACTGAATCCGACGACCCCACGGACCGGATGGTCGCGATGTACGGCCGCGACCCGGCCTGGCGACCCTGACCCAGCCGCGACTCAGCGGCGCGGGCCGGAGCGGCGGCGGCGGGCCATCCAGACGTAGACCAGCCCGATCAGTGCCCCGGTGACGAAGCCGCCGAGGTGGCCCTCCCACGAGATGTTCGGGAGGGCGAACGAGATGTACGCCGTGATGGCGACGTACGCGATGATCCAGGTGATGTCGCGGCCCATCGACCGTGAGATCACCAGCAGCGCGCCGACCAGGCCGAGCACCGCGCCGGAGGCGCCGAGGGTCGCCGAGTGCGGCGACAGCACCCAGACCGCGACCGACCCGCCGAGCGCCGACACCAGGTAGAGCACCGTGAATCGCAACCGGCCGAGCAACCGCTCCAGCTCCGGACCGAGCTGGTACAGCATGAACAGGTTCGAGAAGATGTGGAACACCTGCACGTGCGTGAACGCCGACGTGAGCAGCCGCCACGGCTCGGTGTCGACCAGCGGCCCCCACATCACCAGCTCGTCGGTGACCTTGTCACCGCCGGCCAGCGCGGCGATCCAGACCAGCACGTTGATCGCCATCAGGACCAGCGTGACGGCCCGGTCGTTCATCCGGGCCACGCCGCCCAGCGTCGTGCGCGTGCGGCGCACGGACCTGACGCCGGCGGCGAAGCACTCCGGGCACTGGAAACCGACCGCGGCACCGTTCATGCAGGCCGGGCAGATCGGCCGGTCGCAGCGCTGGCAGCGAACACCGGCCGGCCGGTCCGGGTGCCGGTAGCAGGTGCGGTCGGTCATCTCGGCTGTGTCGTCTCAGCGGATCAGCGACGCTCGACGGTGACCGCGTTGATCACGACCGGCTCGACCGGCTTGTCCATCCGGTCGGTCTCGGCGGTCGCGATCGCGTCGACGACCTTCTTGCTGTCGTCGTCGACGACCTCGCCGAAGATCGTGTGCTTGCGGTTCAGGTGCGGCGTCGGCACGACCGTGATGAAGAACTGCGAGCCGTTGGTGCCGCGGCCCATCCGGGTGCCGGCGTTCGCCATCGCGAGCAGGTACGGCCTGTCGAACTGGAGCTCTGGGTGGATCTCGTCGTCGAAGTCGTACCCCGGGCCGCCGGTACCGGTGCCCAGCGGGCAGCCGCCCTGGATCATGAACCCGTCGATCACCCGGTGGAACCCGAGGCCGTCGTAGAACCGGGCGTTGCTCGGCCGGCCGGTCTTCGGGTCGGTCCACTCCTTGGTGCCCTCGGCGAGACCGACGAAGTTCTGCACCGTCTGCGGCGCGTGGTTCGGCAGCAGCTTGATGGTGATGGCGCCCTTCGACGTCTGCAGCGTCGCGAACAGCTCTTCGGCCACGATTACTCCTCGATAGCTACGGGTACGGCGACGATCCTGTCACGCCGTGCCAACACGCGACGGCCCGACCCGGTTGCACGTGAGCGTGACCGTTCGGCGTCGTACGATGCAGGCGATAGCCAGATCCGGTTGGCTGTGTTGTCAACGTGCCGCCCGACGGCCAACCCGAAGGACTCGCCATGTGGCGCCAGCCGTCATGAGCAGATCGGCTCGCCACCCAAGGAGGACACCGTGGGTTTGAAGTCGAAGGGCCGCTTCGAGAACGCCAAGGAGCGAGTCCAGCCGTACGCCGAAACCGCCAAGGACAAGGTCGGGCCTGTCGCCGAGGCGTCTGTGAAGGCATCGCGCAAGGCGGGCCGGAAGGCCAAGGACAAGGTCGTTCCAGTCGCCGAGAAGGCGCGTGAGCGCGGTGTCGAGGCCGCCAGCCACGCCGTCGAGAAGGTCGGCCCCGCCCTCGACGAGGCGCTGGCCAAGGCCGGCCCCGCCGCCGCGGACGCCGCCGAGAAGGCGCGCGAGCGCCTCCACGACGACGTGCTGCCGAAGATCAGTGGTGCGCTCAGCGCGATGGCGGCCGCGGCCGAGCCGGCCATCGAGGAGGCCGGCCGCCGGGGCAGGGCCACCAAGGCAGCGCTGAAGGGCGAGGTGGACGCGCCGAGGCCGCGCCACCGGGTCCGCAAGCTGCTGATCGCGCTCGGGTTCGGAGCCGCGGTCGCCGCGGTCGCCAAGAAGTTCCTGTCCACGCCGGAGCCTGCCTGGCAGTCGACGCCGACCGCGGGCGCGAACTACGGCTCGTCGTCGACCAGCCCGTCCACCTCCCGGCCCCGGCCCGCGGAGCCGGCCAGACCCGCGGAGCCGGCCAGACCCGCGGAACCGGCCAAGCCGGAGACCAAGGAGGCCGGGCCGAAGCCGGGCTCGGATACCGCGAAGGCCGAACCGGCTGAGCCCGCCGAGGGCGAGGAGCTGAAGAAGGCCGCCGCGGTCGACGCGCTGTTCGGCGCCGAGACCACCCCGCCGCCGGCGCCCGAGAGCGCCGACGACGAGACCGCCGGCACGAACGGCACCGGCACCGTCAAGGCCGGCGCGGGCCCGGCCGCCAAGAAGTCCACCGGTACGACGCGTCGCCGGACCTCACCGAACTCGAAGAGCGGCCCGGCCTGACACGTCGTACAGACATCAGGAAGTAAGGACGAGACCGCGGCGCCGCCGGCGCCGCGGTCTCTCGTTTTCGTCCCAGCTACCGGGCCCGGCTCGCGTTCGGCGGCGGACCTGTGTTTCCCTGGTCGCTGCCTCGGGGGCCACGTCGATGCGTGCCCGGATGTATGGCCGGGTCGAGGAACGGGAATACGGTGACGGTGATCGAGATCGGTAGCCAGGTGGCAGGAAGGTGACGGCGGCGCCAAAACGCCACGATGCGTGCTGCGTTCGTAACCTACCTCGTGGTATTTATGGGAACCGGTCATGCGGGGGCGCAGCGACTGACGTCGATCGCGACAGAGTTCGAGCACGCAAGGGACGCCGCCCGTGAGTCACCCGCATGTGGCAGCCGTAGCTGCCCCGCCCGATGACGACGACATGCCCGACGCCATGCCCGAGGAGTTCAACTCCCTCGGCCCGATCGGCAAAGTGGCGGTCACGCTGCTCGGCATCTCGACCGTCACCCACCTCGCGTCGACCATCTCCGACTGGCACACGTACCACGTGGTGCGCGACTACCTCGGCGGGAAGCCGAACGTCGAGGACGCCGCGCTCAACACCGCCGACAACATCGCCCGGCTGACGTCCATTCCCAACGTCATCTGCTCGGTCGCGGCCGCCGTCGTCTTCGTGCTCTGGCTGTGGCGGGCCCGGCTGAACTCCGAGGTCTTCTGCCGCGCCGACCACCGGCACAGCCACGCCTGGGTGCTGACGAGCTGGATCTGCCCCGGGCCGAACCTGGTCTACCCCAAGCAGATCGTCGACGACATCTGGGCCGCCAGCCACCGTCGTACCCCGTCGTGGACCGAGGACCTGGGGCGCTACCGCAAGGTCACCGTCACCTCCGCGTGGTGGTCGTGCTGGGTCGGCGCGATGCTGCTCGACGTCGTGGTCCGCCGGGTGCTGATGTGGGTCGACCCGACTGTCAACTCACTGCGCATCACCGCGTTCAGCGCTTCCGTCGCGCTGGTGCTGACCGGCCTGTCCGCGGTGTTCGCCGCCCAGGTCGTGCAGCGGATCACCACGATGCAGACCGAGCGCCCCTGGATCGCCTGGTGGGACGCCGAGGACTCGCTCGGTTCGCAGGCCGCGCCCGACCGGTACGTCGAGCCCGCCTGGGAGGAGTCGCGCCGCACGGTCGCCGCGCGCGCCGAGTTCTCCGACACCCAGCCGATGTACGCCGAGGCCGCCCGCGGCGAGTCGACCGCCTTCGCGATGAACGGCCGCGCGGTGGCGACCAGCCCCGCCGCCACCGGCGTCGAGGCCGCGACCGCCCCGCTCCGGCTGGTGCCGGGCGACGCCGACTTGCGCAGCCCGGAGCCGGAGGCCCCGCCGGAGCGGCCGAACCTGGTCGGGCTGCCGTCGATGCCCGCCGGCGGTGAGACCAGCGGGTACGACGAGGACCGCGGCCGGTACGGCGAGAAGAAGCCCGGCGAGGAGCTGCTCGAGACCACGCACAACGTGGTC
>DASXRJ010000155.1:0-10434 GCA_036506675.1 Nocardioides sp.
CCCGGATAGATGGTGGTGGTGGCGACCTTGCCGGTCAGGCTGCTGGTCTCGGTCAGGCCGCCCGCGAGGAGCTGGTTGCGCGGCACCGCCTCGAGCTGGAACTTGCCGGCGGCCGCAGCGGCCTCGACGGTCTCACCGGGAGAGATGACCTTGGTGGCCGCGAGTACGTCGACCGAGTCGTACTCCTGAGCCACCCGGGCGTCCGCGCTGCGTACGTACATGAACACCAGCAGGGTGCCCAACGCCGCTACGACGGCGGCAACTGACAGTAAAACGCCGCGACGAGCCATCCAGCACCTCAACTCCGGTCGGTGGAGATGAGCCGGCCACGGTCCCCCCAGACCGGCCCTCCACGAATACGATCGGGGTCAACAGTGCCTAGCGAGTGGGCGCATCGCCGTCCAAATCGTCACCTATGACCCAGAATGACTAGTGGGTCATTTGGCGGATAGTCCGTTCGGTCCATTGGGGGGGCCGATCGGTCAACGCGGAGAGGCCCCTGAGGCCTATCCGTAAAGGGCCGCGACGTCGTCCTTGAACTCGCGCATGACGACGTTGCGCTTGAGCTTGAGGCTGGGCGTGAGCTGGCCGCCGTCCTCGGTCCAGTCGACCGGCAGTATCGCGAATTTGCGGATCGACTCGGCCTTGGAGACCGCCTTGTTGGCGTCCTCGACGGCCGCTGAGACCTCGGCGCGCAGGTCAGGGTCGTCGACCAGGTCGGCCACGTCGCCGCTCTTGCCGTGCGCCGCCGCCCACGCCGGGAACGACTCGGTGTCGATGGTCACCAGCGCGGCGATGTAGGGCTGCCCGTCGCCGACCACGATGCACTGGCTGACCAGGTGGTGGCCCCGGAGACGGTCCTCGAGTACGGCGGGCGCGACGTTCTTGCCGCCGGCGGTCACCAGGATCTCCTTCTTGCGGCCGGTGATCCGGACGAAGCCCTCGTCGTCGACTTCGCCCACGTCGCCGGTGTGGAACCAGCCGTCGGCCTCGAGCGCCTCGCCGCTGGCGGCGTCGTTGCGCCAGTAGCCGGTGAACACCTGGCCGCCCTTGAACAGCAGCTCGCCGTCGTCGGCGACGCGGACCGCCGTACCGGGGAGGGGGCGGCCGACGGTGCCGACCTTCTGCGCCTCGGGGAGGTTGGCGGTGAGGGCGGCCGTGGTCTCGGTCAGGCCGTAGCCCTCGAGCACGGTGAGCCCGATGCCGCGGTAGAAGTGGCCGAGCCGGTCGCCGAGCGGGGCGCCGCCGGAGACCGCGAACTCGCACCTGCCACCGAGCGCCTGACGCAGCTTCGCGTAGACCAGCCGGTCGAAGACCGCGTGCTGGGCGCGCACCTTGAGCGAGGGGCGGCCGGCGTCCTGGCCGCGGGACCAGGCGATCGCGGTGTCGGCCGCGCGGTTGAAGATCTTGCCCCTGCCGTCGGCGGTCGCGCGCTGCGAGGCGGTGTTGAAGACCTTCTCGAAGACCCGGGGTACGGCGAGGATGAAGGTCGGCCGGAACACCCCCAGGTCCGCCACCAGGTTCTTGATGTCGGCGGAGTGGCCCATCCGGACCCGAGCCTTCACGCAACCGACCTGGATGATCCGGGCGAAAACGTGCGCCAGGGGGAGGAACAACAGGGTCGAGGCGCCCTCGGTGGTGAAGAGCCGCTCGAGCTCGTCGACGGCCACGCCCAGCTCGAACATGAAGTTGCCGTGGGTCAGCATGCAGCCCTTGGGGCGGCCGGTGGTGCCGGAGGTGTAGATCAGCGTGGCCAGGTCGGCCGGCGTCGCCGTCGTACGCCGCTTCTCGACGACGTCGTCGGCGATGTCGTCGCCGAGCCGGGTCAGCACGGAGACCGCGTTGCCCTCGAAGGACCACACGTGGTTGAGCTCGCTGAGGCCAGGGCGGATCTCGGTGATCCGGGCCAGGTGGTCGGGACCCTCGGCGATCACGGCCCGGGCGCCGGAGTCCTCGAGGATCCAGGCGATCTGCTCGGCCGAGGACGTCTCGTAGATCGGCACGGTCGCGGCACCGGCGAACCAGATCGCGTAGTCGAGGAGCGTCCACTCGTAGCGGGTCTTGGAGATCAGCGCGACCCGGTCGCCGGCCTCGATGCCGGCGGCCACCAGTCCCTTGGCCACCGCCTTCACCTCCGCCAGGAACTCCGCGGCGGTGACGTCCTCCCAACCGGAGCCGCTGGTGCGGCTGAAGACCACAGTGTCGGCGTGGTCTCGAGCATTGGTGACGACGTCGTCGGTCAGGTTCCCGGACTGCGGGATCTCGATGGTCATCGGCGTGGAAAACTCGCGCACCGGGTACCTCCTGATCTGCGGGCGTGGCGTGGTGCAGCCTACTCGGGCGTAACGGTCGGGTTGCGACGGTGCCACGCTGCGAATCCGGTAGGGTGCGCTGCACCAGCGCCAGCGAGTCGTGAGGTTCCACAGATGGCCGAGCAGACCACCTCTTCGATCGTGATCGACGCCTCGCCGGCTCAGATCATGGACGTGATCGCCGACTTCCCGGCGTACCCGGCGTGGGCGAAGGGCGTGCAGACGGCCGAGGTACGCGGCACCTACCCCGACGGCCGGGCCACGTCGGTGTTCTTCCGGGTCGACGTCGCCCCGGTCAAGGACGAGTACACCCTCGACTACATCTGGTACGACGACCGCCAGGTCACCTGGACGCTCGGCGAGGGCAAGATGCTGACCGCGTTGGACGGCTCCTACACGTTGGTCGACCTCGGCGACGGCTCCACCGAGGTGGCCTACCGGCTGGCGCTCGACGTGGCGATCCCGCTGATCGGGATGCTGAAGCGCAAGGGAGAGAAGATTCTCATCGAGGCCGCACTCAAGGGCCTGAAGAAGCGCGTCGAGTCGCTGTGACCGAACCGGTGGAGGGGCCCCTCACCGGGCCCCGGATCATCCTTTTCACCGGCAAGGGCGGGGTCGGCAAGTCCACGATCGCGTCCGGAACGGCCGCATACTCAGCCGCGGCGGGACGTCGTACTCTCGTGCTCTCGACGGACGCCGCCCACTCGCTGGCCGACGCCTTCGGCGTCGAGGTCGGCGCCGAGCCGACCCAGGTCGCGGACAACCTGTTCGTGCAGCAGGTCGACGCGCAGCTGCGTTTCGAGCAGTCGTGGGCCGAGGTGCAGTCCTACCTGCTGTCGGTGCTCGACATCGCCGGCGTCGACCCCGTGGCCGCCGAGGAGCTGACCGTGCTCCCGGGGGCGGAGGAGATCTTCGCGCTGCTCGAGCTGCGCGAGCACGCGCTCTCGGGCGGCTGGGACGTGCTGATCGTCGACTGCGCGCCCACCGCCGAGACGCTGCGGCTGCTGGCCATGCCCGAGGCGATGGGCTGGTACATGCAGCGCGTCTTCGGCATCCAGCGCCGGGTGGTCAAGGTGCTCAAGCCGGTGCTGACCCGGGCCTCGGGGATGCCGATGCCGGGCGACTCGGTCTTCGACGCGATCGAGCGGCTGCACGCCGAGCTCGACCAGGTGCACGAGATGCTGAGTGGGCCGCGGGCGAGCGTGCGGCTGGTGCTCACGCCCGAGCGGGTGGTGCTGGCCGAGGCGCGTCGCTCGTTCACGACCCTGTCGCTGTTCGGCTATCCGGTCGACGGTGTGGTCGCCAACCGGGTCTTCCCGGTCGAGGACGGCGACGACTGGCGGGCCGGCTGGGTGAAGGCCCAGCAGGAGGTGCTGGCCGATGTCGAGGCGTCGTTCGCGGGCCTCTCGGTGTGGCGGTCGGTCTACCGCCCGGGCGAGCCGGTGGGTGCCGAGTCGCTCGGCAACCTCGCCGCCGAGGTGTACGCCGGCACCGACCCACTCGCCGATCCGTCCGTGACCCGGCCCCTGCGCGTGAGTCGCACCCGCAATGGAGCAGTATTACGCCTGGCTCTTCCCTACGCGACGCTCGACGACGTCGACCTGGCCCGCAACGGAGACGAGCTGGTAGTGACAGTGGGGTCCTACCGGCGGCTGCTGGCCCTGCCGGCAAGCCTGAGCCGGCATCAGGTGACGGCCGCCCGCGTCGACAATGGCGAGCTGCAGGTGCGCTTCGAGGAGAGGACCTAACCCGTTGGTGAACGACAAGGACGAATCCGGAGCCGACCAGGTCGGCAGCGTGGCCGAGGAGGCCGCGAAGCTGTTCGGCGCGCTCTCCGGGTGGGCGCGCGAGCAGGGTGAAGGGGTGGGGCACGGTCTCGGGCAGGGCGTCGGGCACGGCGTCGGGCACGGCGTCGGCCAGGGGGTCGCGGGAGCGGCCCAGGGCATCTCCGAGTTCGCCCACAACGTCAACGAGCACTTCGCGACCGGGGGAGAGGACTGCCTCTACTGCCCGATCTGCCGCGGCGTGCACTTCGTGCGGAGCACCAGCCCCGAGGTCAGGGCGCACCTGCTCACGGCCGCGTCGTCGCTGCTCCAGGCCGCGGCGGGGCTGATGGCGACCCACGTGCCGAGCGACCGTCGTACTCCTTCGGTCGAGCACATCGACCTCGACTCGTCGGCCGACTCCGGCCCCGAGTGGGACGACACCGGCGAGTGGCCCGACGATGCCCCGGCCGACGGGCCGTTCAGCGACTCGGCTGACCCTGGTGCACCGGCCGCACCGGCCGCACCGCCGGCCTCCGGCCCCGAGGACGGGGGTCCGCGCGCGTGAGCGGACTGGCGTGCGGGATCGACGTCGGCGGCACCAAGATCGCGGGCTGCGTGGTCGACACCGACGGGAAGATCCTCGAACAGACCCGGGTCGAGTCTCCGGCCACCAGCACCGAGGCGATCGAGAACGCCATCCAGGAGCTGGTCGGGCAGCTCAGGCGCAACCACGAGATCGGCTCGGTGGGTGTGGGCGCGGCGGGCTTCGTCGACCATGACCGGGCGATCGTGATGTTCGCCCCCAACCTGGCCTGGCGCGACGAGAACCTCAAGGCCGACCTCGAGGCGCGGCTGGACCTGCCCGTGGTCGTCGAGAACGACGCCAACGCGGCCGCCTGGGGCGAGTTCGAGTACGGCGCCGGCCACGACGTCGACGACCTGCTCCTGGTCACCGTGGGCACGGGTGTGGGCGGCGGCATCGTGCTCGACGGCGAGCTCTACCGCGGCGCCTTCGGGGTGGCCGCGGAGATCGGCCACATCCGCGTCGAGCGCAACGGTCGGCAGTGCGGCTGTGGCAACCACGGCTGCCTCGAGCAGTACGGCTCCGGCACCGCGCTGGTGCGTGGCGCCCGCGAGGCCATCGCCGGTGGTTCGCTGCTGGCCAAGGACCTGCTGGACCGCGCCGATGGCGACCCCGGCATGATCACCGGTCCGATGATCAGCCAGGCCGCGGCCGAGGGCGACCAGTTCGCGCTGGAGCAGCTGGCCACGCTGGGACAGTGGCTCGGAGAGGGCATCGGGTCGCTGGCTGCCGTACTCGACCCGGCGGTGGCGGTCATCGGCGGGGGCGTGTCCGAGGCCGGCGACCTGCTGCTGGACCCGATCCGGGAGACGTTCCGCCGCAACCTCACCGGGCGCGGGCACCGGCCCGAGCTCGAGATCCGCAAGGCCGTCCTGGGCAACACCGCCGGCATGATCGGCGCGGCCGACCTGGCCCGCCGCGCCAACGCCTGACCGGCGTCTCTTCGGCGCGGCCCCGGCTGATCGGCGCGCGGGGCTAGTCCGAACGGGTCATTTCGGGCAAGCGGGGCCGTCGCGGGGCGTTCGCCTTCCTAGACTCGGCTGGTCGCGGGGGACGCCCGCGTGCTGTGGCCGTCTGCACGTGCGGCCGCGGTGCCCGAGGAAGGGGAGCCCATGCGGATCGAGGCTCGACACTGCGACGAGCGGGGGAGTACCGCCGTCGAGTTCGCGCTCATCGTGGTGCTGTTCTTCACGCTGATCTTCGGGATGATCCAGTACTCGCTCTACTTCTGGTCTACCCAGGCGGCCGCCAACGCGGCGCGCGAGGGTGCCCGGCGAGGCGCGGTCGGGCAGACCTGTGCGGACCTGCAGTCCCGGACCTCCGACCAGATCAAGCTGCACGACACGACACCGGTGGCGAGCCGGACCTACGAGGACCCCAGCACCGGCGCCTCCGCGGCGCCCGCGACCGGCGTGAACGTCCGGGTCACGATCACCTACAACAGCATCGACCTGCACTTCCCGTTCGTGCCGTTCATCAACAACGGCGCGGTCTCCGAGACCGCGGTGGCCCGGGTTGAGAACTACAGCACGCTGGTGCCCGGCAAATGGACGGCATGCTGATGAGGGACTACCTGACTCGCAAGCCCGCTCGCGACGACCGGGGCGCGGCCGCGGTGATGTTCGCGCTGTGTGCGCTGCTGCTGTTCGGAGTCGGCGCGATGGCGGTCGACCTCGGCAACATGTACCAGCGCAAGGCCGAGACGCAGTCGCAGGCCGACCTGGCCGCGACCTCGGCGGCGCCGTACCTCAAGACCTCGCACACGGCCGCCGTCGTCCAGGTGATCGACTACCTCAAGCACAACGCCAAGATCGGCGAGGACGCCGCGCTGGTCGGGATGACGCCGGGCACGATGCAGGACGGCGAGCTGGCCAACGGCGAGGTGCAGTTTCCCTCGACATACTCGATGAAGGTATGGACGCCGTACGCGCACGTGGACTTCGGGCTGGCCGGGGTGTTCGACTCGTCCGGCAGCGACGTCATCTCGAGCGCGACGGTCGGCCTCGGTACGCCGGGCGCCAACGCCATCATGCCGTTCTACGCGGTCCAGGGCAGCGGCTGTGACTACGGGAGCCAGACCCTCAGCGACCCGGCCAACGGGCACATTCAGTCGATCGTGCCGGCCCTCGCGCCACCAGGCCACGACCCGTTGCAGATCAGCAACGCGTCGCTGACCAGTGCGACGCCGTACCAGTTCGACGTGGGGGTGGTCGGCGCGACCATCACCATCAACGGCTCCCGACTGGCCCAGGTCGACCGGATCGGCTATTTCCGCGAGCCCGGCGACCCGGCGCCTCAGTTCGTCGAGGCGACCCTCGGTACGGCCAACACCAACAACAATGCGGTGACCGGTGCGCCCGTCCCGACCGGGGTCACCAACGCGGCGGGGGTCTGGTGGATCCGGGTGTTCAAGCCGGCGCCGGGCAACTGGGGCTGGTCGCCGGTCTCCGAAGCGCTGCCGATCCGGATCGGCGACGGCCCGATCGCCTGCACGGGCGCCGCCAGCGCCGGCAACTTCGGCGCCCTCAAACTGCCGCGCGATGCCGGTCCGTCGACCTGGCTGCCGGACAACATGGCGGTCGGCCTCCAGCCCCCGCTGTCCTTGGCGGTGCAGACCGATCCGCTCTCGCTCCCGCTGTGTACGCCGGGCGGCCCGTCGGTGGTCTACAGCGACACCTCCGGACCCGGACTCGGGATCCAGGGCACCAACTGCGTCGACACCGACACCGGCCTCAGCGCCCAGGCGTCCACGCAGGGACTGATCACCGGTAGCGGCTCCAACCCCGGACGGCTCGTGAAGGACACCACGACGGCGGTGCCCGGGCGCGGCTGCTCGCCGTTGCACACGAATGCCGAACGCCCGGTGCTCGGCGGCTCCTACGTCATCAACGACGACACCCTGAGCTGCTTCATGACCAACCCGTCGATGCCGCTGTCGACGATCGCGTCGCCGTCGTACAGCGGGGGCGCGGTGCTCGACCCGGCGATCTACGACTCGCCACGGTTCGCCTACGTGCCGGTGGTGGGGGTGACGCCTGTGGCTGGGGGCAGCCTGCATTTCTCGGTCGTCGCCATGCGGCCGTGCTTCATCACCGGCGAGGCCAACACGTCGACGTACAACAATGAGCAGTTCGTCGACGGGTCGGCCGCGAGCACGAACAACGGGCTGACCATTCCAACTACGAAGGTCACCGCGATTCAGGTGGTCTTCATCAACATCGGCGCGCTGCCGAACTCCGGCGGCAACGCCACGCCCGGTGTGATCCTCGACCCGAACGGTCCGTTGGTGCCCATCCTGACCGACTGACGGCCCCGGTCACGCGACAATGGCCCGGTGACCAATCACCCGCCCGAGGAACGGCTCACCATCGGCGTCGACGTCGGTGGCACCAAGGTGCTCGCGGGCGTCGTCGACCAGTACGGCGGTCTCGGCGCCACCGCGCGGCGCTCCACGCCCGGACGGCGGGTCGACGCTGAGCTGGTCGAGGAGACCATCGCCGACGCCGTCTCGGCGGTCGCGAACGGCCGGCCGATCGCCGCCGTGGGTGTGGCCGCCGCGGGGTTCGTCGACGCGGCCGGGCAGAGGGTGATGTTCGCGCCGCATCTGCCGTGGCAGGGCGAGGACGTCCGGGCCCGGCTCAGCAAGCGGATCGGTGCGGCCGTCGTACTCGACAACGATGCGAACGCCGCGGCCTGGGCCGAGTGGCGGTACGGCGCCGCGCGCGACACCACCAACGTCATCGTGGTCACCATGGGCACCGGCATCGGCGGCGGGATCGTGCTGGACGGCCGGGTGCTGCGCGGCCGCAACGGGATGGCGGGGGAGTTCGGGCACATGCAGGTGGTGCCGGACGGCCATCCGTGCGAGTGCGGCGGGCGCGGGTGCTGGGAGCAGTACTCCTCCGGCAACGCGCTCGTGCGTTTCGCCCGCGAGCGGATCGGCGTACGGCCGACCGTGCTCGAGGACCTCTGTCACGGCAACCCCGACCTGCTCACCGGCCCGATGGTCACCGAGGCCGCCGAGGAGGGCGACCTGGTGGCGCGGGACGCGTTCGCGGCCGTCGGCGACTGGCTCGGGGTCGGCCTGGCCAACCTGGTCGCGGCCTTCGACCCCGAGCGGATCGTGATCGGCGGCGGCGTCTCGGCCGCGGGCGACCGACTGCTGGAGCCGGCCCGCCGCGCGCTGGTCAGGTCACTGGTCGGGGCAGCGCAGCGGGTCGTGCCGGACGTCGTACGCGCGAAGCTCGGGCCGGAGGCCGGCCTCGTGGGTGCCGCCGATCTGGCTCGTCAGCTCCGGTAGCCCGGCACCAGCTCGACGGCGAGCTGCTCCAGGAAGAGCCCCACGTCGGTGACGATGCCGCGCGCGTGCGAGGAGCCGCGGTCGGCCAGCTTGGTGACCGTGGCCGGGTTGATGTCGACGCAGACCAGCGGGATCGCGGCGGGCAGGATGTTGCCGGTCGCGACGGAGTGCAGCATGGTCGCGACCATCAGGCAGAAGCCGACGTCGGTCAGCTGGCTGCGCATCGCCCGCTGCCCGTCGATCACGTCGGTGTAGACGTCGGGCAGCGGCCCGTCGTCGCGCACCGACCCGACCAGCACGAAGTCCTTGTCGTGGGTCACCAGCGCGTGCATGATCCCGCTGGTCAGCACGCCGGCTTCGACGGCCGCCTTGATCGAGCCCAGCTTGCGGATGGTGTTGAGGGCACGGATGTGGTGCTCGTGGCCGTGCTCGACGCCGTGTCCCATGGCCAGGTCGACGCCCAGGCTGGTGCCGTACAGCGCGGACTCGATGTCGTGGGTGGCCAGCGCGTTGCCGGCGAAGAGTACGTCGACGTACCCGGCGTGCACGAGCGCGACCATCGCCGGCGCCGCTCCCGTGTGTACGACGCCCGGGCCGCCCACCCAGAGCACCTTCTTGCCCTCGGCCTTGGCCTGGCGCATCCCGTCGGCGACCTGGCGCACCAGCACCGCCTGCGGCTTCTCGCTGGACACGTCGGACTCCATGAACCCGAACGCGCCCGCGGTGTCGTCGCTGATGGGAATCTCCACCTTGATGCCGTCGGCACCGGTGACCACCTGCATGCCGGCCCGGACGTCGGCCATCGGCAGGGTATGCACCCGGGTCGGCGTCTCGCCGTCGAACTCGACGATCAGGCCGCAGTCCATCTCCGGGTTGTCGACGTCGAACCATCGCCCGCTCAGCCGGATCCGGGTGGCCAGGTTGGTGGTCGAGTAGAAGCCGTCGGGGAAGACGCCGTCCTGCTCGCAGACCGCCACGCCCGCCTCGCCGGGGTCGACCTGGTTGACGCCGCGGGTCTGCAGCCGCATCAGCAGCCGCTGCAGCGCTCCGTCGTCCTCCGCGCTCACCGTGATGGTGGCGTGGGACGTGTCGCCCGACTCGTGGCCGACCTTGAACTGGTCGATGGTGTAGTCGCCGTCGTACTCCCTGATGTCGTCGAGGATGCGGCTCAGGATGCCGCTGTCCATGAGGTGACCGGTGACTTCGACGGTTTCGCTAGCGCTCACGTTCGGAGCCTAGACGGTGGGGGCTGGAGCCGACCGAGCGGGCAATCGCGTGGGTGGACGCGTTGGCGTTGGCTTTGGTGACATGGGGCAGCGGTCTACGAGAAGACCGGCTCGATGGTGGGTTTCCACAGGCACGATTCGCTGCAGTTCGCCTGGGCCGGCGCTGCACTGAGCGTGGAGCCGAGCCGTCGATGGCCGAACTGCAGCGTTTTGTGCCGGCGGCCCGGCGGTCCCGGCGGCCCGGCGG
>DASXRJ010000156.1:0-4937 GCA_036506675.1 Nocardioides sp.
TCTTCGGCACGTTGTCGAGGCCCTCGACCTGCGGGCGCCAGATCGCGCGTGCCAGCGGAGGCACGACGGTATGCAAGGTCTCGTAGAGCACCCGGTCTCCCTCTCGGTCGTGGTGCGCCAAGACTGCCATCCCGGAGACGGGTCGGCGCACCCGTGTCCAGAACCCGGGGTAGTGGCCCCAGGTCGGACCTGGATCGGCCGTGGTGTTGGTCGTGGTGTTGGCCGGGAGCCTACGGGCGATCCGCCGGCGGACCCACGATCTCGCTGGCATGTTCCGCGACCCAGTCGATGAGCGGAATCAGCCGGGAGGCCAGACCCTCCCCGAGCGGGGTGAGGGAGTACTCCACGTGTGGCGGAACCACTGGCCGGGCATCACGGACCACGAGCCCGTCCGCCTCGAGGGTGCGGAGGGTCTGGGCGAGCATCTTCTCGCTGACCCCCTCGACCCGCCGCCGCAGGACGCTCCAGCGCAGCGGCGCACCGTCGGAGAGCGAGAGCAGGACCAGGACGCCCCACTTCGAGGTCACGTGGTCCAGCACGGTGCGCGTGGGGCAGCCGGCCGCGTAGACGCCGTCCGGAAAGTGTCGGCGGAGCACCTCACTTACTTCCATGTAGGTACCTTACCTGAAAGTGGGTACTAACCAATGGGAAGTTTCCGGATGAGCGCCAGGTTGGAGCAGCCGCAAGGCACATCCACCTCCGGAAGGAACCCCCATGACCATCGCAGTCACCGGCACCAGCGGCCACCTCGGCCGGCTCGTCGTCGAGCAGCTCCTCGAGCGCGGCGTCCCCGCTCAGGACATCGTCGCCACCGCGCGCACCACCTCGGCGGTCGCCGACCTGGCCGACCGGGGCGTGGTCGTCCGCCGAGCCGACTACGCCGACTCCGACTCGCTCGACGCCGCATTGACCGGCGTCACGAAGCTGCTCCTCGTCTCCAGCAGCGAGATCGGCCAGCGCCTGCCGCAGCACCGGAACGTGCTGGACGCAGCGCGTCGCGCCGGGGTGTCGCTCGTCGCCTACACCAGCGTCCTGCGCGCGGACACGAGCGACCTGGCCCTGGCCGCCGAGCACAAGGCCACCGAGGAGGCGCTCGTCGAGTCCGGCCTCCCGCACGTGCTGCTGCGCAACGGCTGGTACACCGAGAACTACACCGCCCAGGCCCCCGTCGCCCTCGAGCACGGGGCCGTGCTCGGCGCGGCCGGCGAGGGGAAGGTCAGCGCGGCCACCCGGGCCGACTACGCGGCCGCGGCCGCGGCGGTCCTCGTCGAGGATGATCACGCCGGTCAGGTCTACGAGCTCGGCGGCGAGGCGTTCACGCTGGCGGAGTACGCCGCCGAGCTGTCCGCCCAGGCCGGGACCTCGGTGGCCTACCAGGACCTGTCCGAGGAGGCCTACGCCGCGGCGCTCGGGGCGGCCGGACTCCCCCAGGCGTACGCCGAGCTGCTGGCCAGCTGCGACACCAGCCTCAAGCACGGCGCCCTGTTCACCGACTCCGACGATCTGGAGCGTCTCATCGGCCGCTCCCCCACCACGCTGACCGAGGCCATCAAGAGCGCACTGGGCTGATCGCCTGCGCCCCGCTCGGGCGGCCGGGGTATGCCGAACCCACCAGGTTCGGCGCCCCGGTCGCGCCGGGCGATCCACTCGGGCCCCAAACCCAAACCCTTAAGCCCAGAGCTGGCCCTCGAGGCGCTCCTCGGCGTCGTCGACGGTGCCCTCGTAGGCGCCGGTCGACAGGTACTTCCAGCCGCCGTCGGCCACCACGAACGCGATGTCGGCGGACTCACCGGCCTTGACCGCCTTCGCGGCCTGGCCCAGCGCCGCGTGCAGGATCGCGCCGGTGGAGATGCCCGCGAAGATGCCCTCGAGCTCGAGCAGCTCGCGCACCCGGCGTACGGCGTCACGCGGGCCGACGCTGAACCGCGAGTCGATCAGGTCCGCGTCGTACAGCTCGGGGACGAAGCCCTCGTCGAGGTTACGCAGGCCGTAGACCAGCTCGCCGTACCGCGGCTCGGCGGCGACGATCTTGACCTCGGGCTTCGCGGTCCGGAAGAACCGCGAGACGCCCATCAGGGTGCCGGTGGTGCCGAGCCCGGCCACGAAATGCGTGATCGAGGGCAGGTCCGCGAGCAGCTCCGGGCCGGTGCCCTGCTCGTGGGCGAGCGCGTTGCCGGCGTTGCCGTACTGGTAGAGCATCACCCAGTCGGGGTGCTCGGCGGCGATCTTCTTCGCGACGCGCACCGCCTCGTTGGACCCACCGGCCGCGGGCGACGACACGATCTCGGCGCCCCACATGCGGAGCAGCTGGCGGCGCTCCTCGGAGGTGTTCTCGGGCATCACGCAGACGATCCGGTAGCCCTTGAGCTTGGCCGCCATCGCCAGGCTGATGCCGGTGTTGCCGCTGGTCGGCTCGAGGATCGTGCAGCCGGGACGCAGCGTGCCGTCCTTCTCGGCCTGCTCGATCATCTGCAGCGCCGGCCGGTCCTTGATCGACCCGGTCGGGTTGCGGTCCTCGAGCTTTGCCCATAGCCGCACGTCGGCGCTCGGGGACAGCCGCGGGAGCCCGACGAGCGGCGTACCGCCCACCGACGCCAGCAGGTTGTCGTAGCGCATGGCCGCGGTCAGCCTCCCGCGACGGCAGGGAGTACGACGACCTGGTCGCCGTCGGTCAGCTCGGCCTCGAGCCCGCCGATGAAGCGGACGTCCTCGTCGTTGATGTACACGTTGACGAACCGGCGGAGGTCCGGGCCGTCCAGCAGGCGGTCCTTGAGGCCGGGGTGGTTGGCCTCGAGGTCGTCGATGAGCCCGGTCAGCGTCGTACCCTCGGCGCTCACCGCCTTCTCGCCGCCGGTGTACGTGCGCAGGATGGTGGGAATGCGGACCTCGATGGCCATCAGACTTCGCTCTCTGTCGTTGCCGGCTCGGTCGTTGCCGGGGTCAGGGTGGGGACTACGGCGACCTCTTCCTCGGTCACCTCGCCGTCGACGATTCTGTAGGACCTGAACTCCACGGGGCCGTCGTTATTCCCGTGGTCGCGCGTGCCGACGAGCACATAGTGGGCGTTCGGCTCGCTGGCCAGGCCGATGTCGGTGCGGCTCGGGTAGGCCTCGGTGGCGGTGTGGGAGTGGTAGACGATCACCGGCTCCTCGTCGTTCGCGTCCATCTCCTTGTAGAGCTGGAACAGGTCCGTGGAGTCGAACTCGTAGAACGTCGGGCTGCCCGCGGCGTTGACCATCTCGACGAACCGCTCGGGGCGGTCGCTGCCCTCGGGGCCGGCGACGACGCCACAGGCCTCGTCGGGGTGGTCCCGCTTCGCGTGCGCGACGATCGCGTCGTACGTCGCCTGGTCGATGGTCAGCACGTCTTCAGACTAGGTGAGCGCCTGCCGCGGTCCGAAGCCTGCTCGCGACACGGACGCGGCCGCGTCCGGATGCCGAGAGGTGCTAGCGCTCCTCGTAGCCGAAGGAACGTCGTTGAGCCGACATGTCCCGCCGTACGCTGGCGCGGTGACCAAGATCGAGCTCGAGAACCGGCTGAGGGGCTGACGCGCGTGCCGATCCCCGAGTTCGTCGTAGAGCTGCGCCGGCACATCGGCCGGGCGCCGTTGTGGCTGCCGGGCGTGACCGCGGTGGTACGGCGCGACGACGAGGTGCTGCTGGTACGCCGCGCCGACAACGGCCGCTGGACCCCGATCACGGGCATCGTCGACCCCGGCGAGGAACCGGCCGTGGCCGCGCGGCGCGAGGCGCTCGAGGAGACGGGCGTGACGATTCGGGTCGACCGGCTGGCGTTCGTGTCTGTGACGCCCCAGGTGACCCACGCGAACGGCGACCTGGCGACCTACCTCGACCACACCTTCGCCTGCACCTGGCTCTCCGGCGAGGCGCACGTGGCGGACGACGAGTCGGTCGACGTTCGTTGGTTCGCGCTCGACGCCCTGCCCGACATCGGCGAACGGCACCGCGAACGGATCACGGCCGCGACGTCGTCGGAGACCGCCGCCCGGTTTCGCGGCTGAGCGGCCGCCCGGCTGCCTGGCTTCCCGGCCGCGGCCGACCCCACGGGCCCGCGCTCAGTAGCCGTCGGGGCGATGCCGCGGCCCGGGGGCGGGCGGCGGCGGGGCGATCTCCTTGGTGTACTTCTTCAGGTGCTCCGACACCGAGGCGTCGGTCTGGTCGAAGCTGTCGGCGCAGATCGCCAGGATCTCGCCGGACTGGACAAGCTCCTGGGCGGTGTCGGTCAGATAGGTCTTGAGCGTGTATGCCAGCGTGTACCACTGCTCCCAGGGCCCGTAGTAGCCCATGCCGATCGGTCCCTCGCGCATCCAGGTCATCGAGTACGTCGACGCCTCGAGCTTGTCACCCGCGGCATTGAGCTCCTTGGCGACCGCGGGCAGCAGCCGGCGACCGACGTCGCGGAGCTCGGAGGACTCCAGCGCGATGACGTCCTTGTCGGTCACCACGTCGTCGGGGTTGGTGGTGTCGAGCATGTCGTCGGGGCGCTGCAGGTCGAAGGACTCCGGGTAGCTCTTGGTCAACGCGATGACGTCGTTGACCTTGTCGTAGATCTCGATCTCCTGGTCGGAGATGTCGGTGGAGTGCCCCGTCAGTGCCTTCTTCAGCTCCTCGAAGACGCTGTCGGTGCTGGTGCCGGCCGAGAACGTGCGCTTGGTGCTGTCCTCCTGGTGCTTGGGCACCCACTTGGCGAGCACCGAGTTGACGACCGTGCCGACGCCCTTGAGTACGACGCCCGCCCCGCTGTAGAGACCGGCCACGGCCAGGCAGGAGCCGACGACCTTCACCACCGTCTCCCAGTCGACGTCGCCGAAGTCGTAGGTCTCCGACATGGCCTGGGCGCAGTCGTCGGCCAGCTTGCCCAGGTCGTCCCAGGCCCGGATCCACACCTCGCGCTCGGCGGCCATCGTCATCTTGAGC
>DASXRJ010000157.1:0-8419 GCA_036506675.1 Nocardioides sp.
GAAGCACTCTCGGGCCGGTGAGGTTCCCGGGAGCAACTGAAACCTAGCGACGGGGAGTTCAAATGTTTGGCTCATCCTTCCGACGTGCCGCGGTCCTGCTCACCGCGGCCACCATGGCGACAACGCTCGGCACCGTCGGTGTCGCGAGCCCTTCCGCGGGGGAGTCGCGCGACCTGTGTGCCACCACCGGACCGATCCGGGCCGCCGACCTCGCCCAGGGCGTCTCGACGGCGAACTGCTCCCTCGAGGGCAGGCTGGTCGTGTCCGGCTCGGCCGCGGTCGTCGTACCTCCGGCCGGGTACGGCGTCGGCGGCGACGGCGTCGCGGGTGCTGGTGCCGCCGACGCGCCGACCCTCGAGGTCGTCAACGACGGCGGCGTGGTCACGGCCAGCGTCGACGGTGCCCTGGCCCCCAAGCCTGCGTCGGGTACGACGACCGCGCGTTGGGCGTCGGCCTGCAACGACGGCAGCTTCACGTTCGGTGCCGGGGAGTTCCACAAGTGGACGACCACGCTGAAGTGGCACTACCGCAAGGGGTCCACGCCCAAGCGGTTCAGCAGGTTCAAGGCGCTCAAGCAGATCCAGATCGGCATGACGAACATGCGCAGCGGCCACAACGACTGCGGGCTCAAGGGTCACCCGCGGGCCAACTCCAAGTACGCCGGCGGCACCAGCCGCGCCCCGAACATCAAGTCGAAGAACGGCCAGAACGTCTGCACGGCGTTCAACCGCTTCAACGTGGTCGGCTGGGGAAGCCTGGCCGGCGGCATGCTCGGCTGGACCTGCTACTGGTGGTCGACCTCGGGCGGTCAGCCGCTGATCGCCACCGACATGAAGCTCTCGCCCAGCAAGGTGGTCGTGCTCGGCTACACCCGCAGCTGCAGCAACAAGTACGACCTGCAGTCGATCACCACCCACGAGTGGGGACACGCCTGGGGCCTCGGCCACGTGCGCAACCCCAACCTGACCATGCACCACTTCCTGACCCCCTGCTCCTACAAGCTGCGCACGCTCGGCTTGGGTGACTTCCGGGGCATGAAGCGGCTCTACGGCCTTCGGTAGTCGTCGTACCCGCCACGGCTCTGACCGGGGGCGGCAGCTGTGCGGTACGCCGCGCGGGTGCCGCCCCCGGCTCGTTGGTCGGCGACCCGGGCGTGAAAGGTTTTGTCGCGGTCCGGGACGGGTAGGACCCGGACTCCAACACACCTGATGATGGGATCTTGCATGCTTCGCTCCACCTTCCGACGCACCGCAGTTCTGGTGGCCACCGCGGCCGTGGCTCTGCCGCTGGCCCAGTACGCCGGCACCGCCGACGCGGCCGCCCCCGACGCGAAGGGCGCCCGCAACATCTGCTCGTCCCGCGAGCCGATCCAGGCGTCCGAGCTGACCGACGGCGTGTCCACGGCCAACTGCTCGCTCGTGGGCCGGCTGGTGGTGTCCGGCGACATGGCGGTCGTCGTACCGCTGGCGGGTCACGGGGTGCAGGGCGACGGGGTGACCACCGCCGGTGGGACCGAGACGCCGAGCCTGGCCGTCGAGAACATGAACGGCGTCGTCACCGCGCGCACCGACGGGTCGCTGGCGCCCGAGGGCGGCACCACCACCGCCAAGCTGTCCGGGTGGCCGTCGGCCTGCAACGACGGGTCGTTCACCTACCTGGACGCCGGTCACGCTCACAAGTGGACGACCAAGATGCGCTGGCGCTACCAGGCCGGCGGCACGCCCAGCCGGTTCGACAAGGCCGCCGCGCTGAAGCAGATCCAGGCCGGCATGACCAACATGCGCAGCGGTCGTGACGCCTGCGGCCTCCAGGGCACCCCGCGCGCCAACTCCGAGTACCTCGGCACCACCACCCGGGCCCCCGGCGTGGCGGTGAAGAACGGCACGAACGTCTGCGTCCGCTCCGACGGCCGGAGCATCGTCGGCTGGGGCAACCTGGTCAACAACCTGGGTGTCACGTGCGCGTGGTGGAACTCCCGCGGCCACCTCTACGAGGCCGACATGCGGATCAAGCCCTCCAGCCAGATCGTGCTCAAGTACGGCGCCGGCTGCACCAACTCGCTCGACCTGCAGTCGCTGACCACCCACGAGTGGGGCCACGCCTGGGGTCTCGGCCACGTGCGCAACCCGAGCCTGACCATGCACCACTTCCTGCCGGTGTGCAGCTACGCCGCGCGGACGCTGGGCCTGGGTGACTTCCGGGGAATGAAGAGCCTCTACGGCCTCCGGTAGTCGTCAGTTGGCAGCGGCGTGGTTCGCCGCCGTACTCTGGGGGACGCGATGAACAACCCCCAGACGGTCTACCTCGACCATGCGGCGACCACGCCGATGCTGCCGGAGGCGGTGGCTGCGATGACCGCGCAGCTGACCTTCACCGGCAACCCATCTTCGTTGCACGCCTCCGGACGGCACGCTCGCCGGGTCGTGGAGGAGAGCCGCGAGACGATCGCGCAGGCGCTCAACTGCCGGCCCGGCGAGGTGGTCTTCACCTCCGGCGGCACCGAGGCCGACAATCTCGCCCTGAAGGGCATCTACTGGGCCCGGCACTCCGCCGACCCGGCCCGCACCCGCATCCTCGCCACCGCGGTCGAGCATGACGCCGTCCTCGACTCACTCGCCTGGCTGGCCGAGTCCGGCGGCGCCGAGGTCGAGCTGCTTCCGGTCGACTCCGACGGCCGGCTGGACGTCGACGCGCTGCGGACGAGCGTCGAGCGCGACCCCGACAGCGTGGCGCTGATCTCGGTGATGTGGGCCAACAACGAGGTCGGCACCCTGCAGCCGGTCGACGAGGTGGTCGCGATCGCGACGGCGTACGGGATCCCGGTGCACACCGACGCGGTCCAGGCGGTCGGCGCCGTACCGGTCGACTTCGCCGCCTCGGGAGTCGACGCGCTGAGCCTGTCCGGCCACAAGGTCGGCGGGCCGTACGGCGTCGGCGCGCTCGTCGTACGACGTGAGCTCGAGGTGACCGCGCTCGTGCACGGCGGTGGCCAGGAGCGCGACATCCGCAGCGGCACCATCGACACTCCCGCGATCGCCGGCCTCGCCGCCGCCGTCGAGGTCAGCGTCAAGCACCAGCCCGAGTACGCCGCCCGCCTCGCCGCCCTGCGCGACCAGCTGGTCGAGCGGGTGCTGGAGGTCGTGCCCGAGGCGACCAGCAACGGCGCCCTCGACCACCGGCTCCCCGGGCTGGCCCACCTGACCTTCCCCGGCTGCGAGGGCGACTCGCTGCTGATGCTTCTCGACGCGCGCGGCATCGAGTGCTCCACCGGCTCGGCCTGCAATGCCGGTGTCGCGCAGCCCTCGCACGTGCTGCTGGCGATGGGCAGCTCCGACGACGACGCCCGCAGCTCGCTGCGGTTCTCGCTGGGCCACACCTCGACCGAGGCCGATGTCGACGCGCTGGTCGAGGCGATCGGACCGGTCGTCGAACGGGTCCGTGCGGCCGGCGTACGGAAGGTCTCGCAGTAGTGCGCGTCCTCGCGGCGATGTCCGGCGGGGTCGACTCGGCGGTGGCGGCGGCGCGCGCGGCGGAGGCCGGGCACGACGTCACCGGCATCCACCTCGCGCTCTCGCGCAACCCGAAGTCCTACCGCACCGGCGCGCGCGGCTGCTGCACGATCGAGGACAGCAACGATGCCCGCCGGGCCGCCGACGTGATCGGCATCCCGTTCTACGTCTGGGACCTCTCCGAGCGCTTCCACGAGGACGTCGTCGAAGACTTCATGAGCGAGTACGCCGCCGGGCGGACCCCCAACCCGTGCCTGCGCTGCAACGAGAAGATCAAGTTCGCCGCGGTGCTCGACCGAGCCCGGGCACTGGGCTTCGACGCGGTGGCGACCGGCCACTACGCAGTGCTCCGCACCGGCGAAGACGGGCTGATCGAGCTGCACCGGTCGGTCGACCAGGCCAAGGACCAGAGCTACGTGCTCGGCGTACTCACTCAGGAGCAGCTGGCCCACTCGATGTTCCCGCTCGGCGACTCCGTCAAGGGCGACGTACGCCGTGAGGCCGCGGAGCGTGGCCTCCTGGTGGCCGACAAGCCCGACAGCCACGACATCTGCTTCGTCGCTGACGGCGACAACGCCGGCTGGCTGGCCGAGAAGCTCGGCGATCTGGCGCCCAACCGCGGCGGCGACATCGTCGACCACGCCAGCGGGGAGGTGCTGGGTCGGCACGAGGGGACCTTCGGCTACACGATCGGCCAGCGCAAGGGGCTGCGCATCGGCCGGCCGGCGCCCGACGGCAAGCCGCGGTTCGTGCTCGACATCGAACCGGTCTCCGGCACCATCACGGTGGGCCCGCGCGAGGAGCTCGCCGTCGACCTCATCTCCGGCATCCGAGCCCGCTGGTGCGGGACCGTTCCGACGCGGGTCGAGGGCACCGTCCAGCTGCGCGCCCACGGCGACGAGCACCGGGCGATCATCTCCGTGGGTCGTTCTGCCCAGGACGCGCCATCGCGCGTCGTGGGCAGCACGACCGAGGTGGAGATCGAGCTGCTCGACCCCGCGTCCGGGATCGCGCCCGGGCAGGCCGCCGTGATCTACGACGGCACCCGGGTGGTCGGGTCGGCGACCATTTCTGCCACCTCGAGGGGCCAAACTCGCCACTTCGGCGGGGTTGCCGGATGACGGTCGGGTCGGGTGTCGGGTCGATGCCGGGCGACGACTTCGCCGAGAGCACCCGGCTGGTGCTCGACCAGCTGCCCGACCTGCCGCATCTCCCTGAGCTGCCCGCGCGCGGCGCGACCGCCTCGATGACCGGCCGCGGGCTGGCCGTGCTGGCCGGACTGGGCGCCGACCTCCAGCCGGCCGGGTGGCGGCTGACCGACGCCCCGGGGATCGACCACCGCCGGGCCCGCTCGCTGCTGGCGCAGGACCTCGACACCTTCGAGGAGCTGACCCAGGGCTACACGGGCGAGCTCAAGATCCAGGTCGCCGGCCCGTGGACGCTCGCCGCCACCGTCGAGAAGCCGCGCGGCGACAAGGTGCTCGCCGATCATGGCGCCCGGCGCGAGCTCGCGCAGGCGCTCGCCGAGGGGCTGAGCGGGCACATCGCGGACGTCCGGCGCCGGGTGGCCGGCGCGACCACGCTGCTGGTGCAGGTGGACGAGCCGGCGCTGCCCGGCGTACTCGCCGCGAAGGTGCCGACGGCATCCGGCTTCGGCCGGCACCGCGCCGTACACCCGCCGGAGGCGTCGGCGGCCCTGGAGTGGGTCCTTGATGCGATCACCGCCGCCGGGGGAGTTCCGGTGGTGCACTGCTGCGCGCCCGACGTACCGGTCGAGCTGCTGCGGGGCGCCGGCGCGGCCGGTCTTTCGGTCGACCTGACGACGCTCGCCGCCGGTGCGTACGACGGTCTCGCGGCGGCCCTGGAGGCGGGGGAGCGGGTGCTGTTCGGCGTCGTACCGGCGCTGGATCCGGAGACCGTACCGTCGGACGCGCAGGCGACCGAGCGAGTGCTCCGCTGGCTCGACATGCTGGGTCTCGACCCGGCAACGGTGGGCGCCCAGCTCGTCGTCACGCCCACCTGCGGGCTCGCGGGTGCGTCCTCGGCCTGGACCCGCAACGCGCTGGAGCTCGCCCGCAAGGTCGCCTCGAACCTCGCGGACTGACGCCCTGGATCAATCAGCTCGAGACGCGCGAAGGCCCGGCCGCCCCGTGACGGCCGGGCCTTCCTGCGTCGTACTACCTCAGCCGACGTGTACGGCGGCCTCGGGGCCGTCGGTCGCCAGCTCGGTGTGCTTGACGTTCAGGAACAGCCAGGTGACCAGCGAAGCGCCCAGCATCATGAACGTGCCGATGAAGAACGCGTGCGTCGCACCGTCGGGGAATGACCCGAACTCGGTGACCCGCTGGATGACGGCGCCGAACGAGTCGACCCCCAGCTTGTCCATCAGCTGCCCGGACAGGGCCTGGTTGGACTGACTGGCCTCGGTGAGCCCCTTCGCGATACCGGGACCGATCTTCTCGGCGTGGTTGGTGCCGAAGTGCGCGGCGACCGTGCTGAGCGTGGCCAGACCGAGCGCGCCACCGACCTGCTGCATCGTGTTGAGCACGCCCGAGCCGATACCGGAGTCCTCGGCCTTGACGTGGTGCACCGCGGTCAAGGTCAGCGGCACGAACACCGCGCCCATGCCCAGGGCCATGATCACGATGTACGGCAGGATCTGGGTCCAGTAGCTCACGTCCGAGCCCATGTTCTGCCCGGTGGTCAGCGAGTTGAGTACGGCGTTCGCGTCGTCCGGGACGCTCAGCCGCGAGAAGCCCCACAGCGCGAACGACGCCATCAGCGTGCCGACACCGGCGATGTACCGAGCGTCGATCCGGTTGACCAGGCTGGACACGATGGTCGCGCTGATCACGATGCCGAAGGAGAACGGCAGGAACGCGAAGCCGGCCTTCAGCGGGCTGTAGCCCATGACGTTCTGGATGAACAGGCTCAGGAAGAAGAACATCGAGAACATCGCCGCGGGCATCAGCATCATCGCCAGGAAGCTCGCCGCCCGGGTCTGGTTGGCGAAGATCCGGAAGGGCAGCAGCGGGTGCTTGACCCGCGACTCGATGATCCCGAAGACGACGAGGAACGCCGCCCCGGCCACCAGGCTGGTGATGGTCCAGGTGTCGCCCCAACCGTAGTTCTGGTTGCCGGCCCGGGTCAGGCCGTAGACCAGCGCGAGCAGGCCCGCCGTACCGGAGAAGGCGCCGGGGATGTCGAGCTCGCCCGGGTGGGACTCGGACTCGGGGAGGACACGCGGAGCGAGGAACGCGGCCGCGAGACCGATCGGGACGTTGATCAGGAAGGTCAGCCGCCATCCGTGTACGTCGATCCCGAGGAGGTCGAAGCTCTGCCCCGTCAGCCAGCCACCGAGGATCAGGCCGACCGCCGCACCGGCGCCGGACATGGCGGCGTACACGGCGAAGGCGCGGTTACGGGCCGGGCCGGCCGGGAACGTGGTGGTGATCAGCGCCAGCGCTGCGGGCGACGCGAGCGCCGCACCGAGCCCCTGGAGGCCACGGGCACCGAGCAGCAGCCCCTCGCTCTGAGCGAGACCGCCGAGCAGGGACGCGACGGCGAAGACGGTCACGCCGGTCATGAAGATCCTGCGCCGGCCGTAGAGGTCGCCGAGGCGTCCACCCAGCAGGAGCAGGCCGCCGAACGCCAGCGCGTAGCCGGTGACGATCCACTGGAGGTTCGTCTGCGTGATCGACAGGTCCTTGCCGATGTAGGGAAGGGCGATGTTTGCGATGGTGCTGTCCAGCACCACCATCAGTTGCGCGATGGAGATGAGCACAAGGGCCCATCCGAGACGCTGCTTGCCGTCGCCGGTGTTGGACGGCTCCTGCAGCTCAGGAGTCTTGGTGAGATCAGCCATGAGCTTCTTTCTCTCGTAACGGGTTGGCGTGAAGACTGGAAGTGAGTCGGGAAGTCATCGCGGCCGGCAGGCCGGGATGATGATCTGGTCGATGATCTGGGCGATCTCGTCGTCCGAAGGCGGCTCGCCCAGGAGGAAGATCCGGTGGAGCACGATGCCGGCCAGTGAGGGCGCGAGCAGATCGATATCGAGGTCGTCGCGGATCTCGCCGCGGGCGTGCGCCCGTTCGTAGACGCCTCGCGACATCTTCAGCTTGGGTTCGACGAACTCCTTCCGGAACTGCTTCGCGAAGTCGGAGTCCCGGTTGAGTGCGGTGATGACGGCGGCAAGGACGGCGATCGTCCTGCTGTCGGTGAAGCCCTGGAACCCGCAGGACATGGCGATCAGGTCGTCTCGGAGGCTGCCGGTGTCCGGCATCGAGCCCGGGTCCTTCTGGGACGTGAGGGCGTCGATGACGAGGGCGGCCTTGGTGTTCCACCGGCGGTAGAGCGTGGCCTTGGACGCCTTGGCGCGGGTGGCCACGGCGTCCATGGTGAGCCGGTCGTAGCCCACGTCGGCGAGTACGTCGAGCGCGGCTTCGAGAATCTCGAGCTCCCGGTCGCCTTCGACGCGGGGCCGAGCCTCGTGAGTGTGTTGTGCGTTCATGCCTGGTTCCAGTCGGTCTATGAAACGAAACTGTTTCGTTTCATGAAGAAGGTACGCCTGCTCCGCGGATAAAACAAATCAGTTTCATCCGCGGACCTGGCGGCCACGCTGGAGGCCACGCGGGAGGCACGGGACGGGTCGGACGGGGCCGGCCGTTCAGCCCGACGCCGGGTCGATGCCGAGCATCCGCAGCGAGCTGTCGATCGCGAGCCGGTTCCAGGCGCCGATCTCGCGGAGCATGTAGTGACCGATCCGGCCCATGTCGACCATCTCGGCCGAGGCGGCGACGACGCGGGCGCGGGCGACGTACTGCCGGGTCGCGCCGTACGACGTGATCCGGTCGCCGCGCCCGTGGGCCGCGACCAGGTGGCGACCGGCCAGCCGGCGTACAGGCTCGCCC
>DASXRJ010000158.1:0-1563 GCA_036506675.1 Nocardioides sp.
CCGAACACGCTGCGAGCGGTCGCCCATGACCTGAAGACGTTCTTTTCGATCATCGACCAGGATCCCGTCGACGTCGTCGCTGCTGACATCTTCGACTTCGTCGCGGCCGGGGTGGACGTAGCCCAGTACGTCGCGCCAGAACGACGACAGCGCCCGCGGGTCGTGGGCGTCGAAGGTGACCTGGATGTGGCGGCTCATCGGGTTGCTCCGTTCGTGGCGGGTTTCGTGTGCAGGTAGAGGTCGCGCAGCAGGCAGACCTCGGACAGGTGATGGATCAGCTCGCGGTGGATGTGCAGCACCAGATCGGCCATGGGCGCCTCGGGGAAGGGCTCCGTCGCGCCGACCGGGACCCGGAGCCCGGCCTCGCCGAGGCCGCGCACCCCGGCCAGCCAGACGTCGAGCTGGGCCTCGAGCTGGTCGAGCGCGGTTGCCGCGCTGCGCGCGTACTCCCAAGTCTCGTACGACGCCGCCGGCGCGCCGAAGTGCGCCGCGTTGCGCGCGGCGAGCACGCCGACGATGACGTGACCGAGTCGCCAGGCGATCGTGGTGAAGGCCGCGGGGACCGGCTCGGGGAAGGCGTAGTCCATCGTGAAGTCCCCGGCACCGACCTGCACGGGCGCCGTCGAGCTGCCGCGCGGCCGCACGCTCCAGGCGTCCGGCACCGGCGTCCAGAAGTACTCGTCGTCGGTGAGGCCGTCGAGCCGGGCTCGGAGCTGATGGTTCCAGTGGAACTCCCACTGCTCGCGCAGCGTCGGGTTCCAGTCGAGTTCGTCTGCATCCATGCAGCCACCCTGACACCCCTAGCGGACAGAATCGGTCCGCTATCTCGGGCAGGGTGGGGGCGACATGGACGTGGCAAGCGGTGCCGAGCGGGGTACGACGGAGCGGGTACTCACCCTGCTCGGGCTGCTGCAGCAGCGCCAGGTCTGGACCGGCCCCGAACTCGCCGACCGGCTCGGGGTCACGCCGCGCACGGTACGGCGCGATGTCGAGCGGCTGCGCACGCTCGGCTATCTGGTGCATGCCAGCCAGGGTGTCGGCGGCGGCTACCAGCTCGGCCCGGGGCGGGACCTGCCGCCGCTGCTTCTCGACGACGAGGAGGCGATCGCCACCGCGGTCTCGCTGCTCGCCGGCGCGGGTGGCGCGGTCGCCAGCGCCGGCGACGCCGCACTCCGGGCGCTGATCAAGCTCGACCGGGTGCTGCCCGCGCGGCTGCGGCACGAGGTGCGCGCGCTCTGCGGCTCGGTGGAGTTCTTCGGCGGAGGCCGCACGCCGGTCGACCCCGAGGTGCTCATGACGCTGGCCAGAGCCTGCCGCGACCAGGTCGAGGCCGGCTTCGACTACCCGTCCGGGAGCGAGGTGCGACGGCGGCGGGTCGAGCCCTACCGCCTGGTCGCCTCCGACCGGCGCTGGTACCTCCTCGCCTACGACCTCGATCGCGACGACTGGCGCAGCTTCCGCGTCGACCGGATGACCGATGTGTCTACACGGACCTGGCGCTTCCGCCCGCGCGCGGCGCCCGACGCGGCGACGTACGTGCAGGAGGGTGTGGCGAGTCGGGTC
>DASXRJ010000159.1:0-7290 GCA_036506675.1 Nocardioides sp.
GTCACCCTCGGCCGAGCCGGTGCTGACGGCGGGTGTCTTGAAGAACTCGACCCGCAGCTTGGCGGAGGTCTTCCCGTCGACGGCGTACGCCGCCTGCACCTTGTCGATCAGGCCGGCCGGGCCGCAGGCCCAGGTGTCGACGTCCCTGAAGCCCGGCACCAGCCGCTCGAGCTCCATAGGCGTGAAGAACCGTCGATTGAGGCGCTCCGCGCCGGGACCACCCGCTTCCGGGTAGACCAGGTGCAGGTCGACGCCGTACCCGGCCAGCCGGATCTGCTCCAGCTCGGCCGCGTAGATCTGGTGGTCCGGCGACCGGGCGTAGTGGAGGAAGGTCACCCGCCCGCGGTGAGTACGCCGCTGCAGCGTGCGCAGCATCGACATCACCGGCGTGATGCCGGAGCCGCCGGAGATGAACAGGACGCGGTCGGGCACCTGCGCGGGCAGCGTGAACTCGCCGTCGGCCTGCGACAGGTGCACGATCGTGCCGGCCCGGGCCCGTTCGACGAGGTAGCGCGAAACGACCCCGTCGGGGTTGGCGCGCAGGGTGATGGTGAACCGGTCGCCCGGGCCGGACTCGGGGCTGGACACCGAGAAGCAGCGCGTCGTACGCCGCGCGCCGTCGACCTCAACGCCGAGCTGGACGTACTGGCCGGCGCGGTGTCCCTTCCAGGTGCTGGTCGGCTGCAGGGTGATCGTGGCGACCGGGGGTACGCCGGGCAGGTCGACCTCGCGGTGGATGTCGACGATCCGCGCGCGCACCTCCTTCGCGGCCCACATCGGGTTGACGATCTCGAGGTAGCGGTCGACGCCGTGCGGCGAGGCGAGCGCCTCCGCGAAGCGGGACCGCAGCAGGGTCTGGGTGATGCTCATGAGGCGTTCCTTTCAGTGAACATCCGTACACTGAAACTGTAGCCACAGGCCAGCGCCGAGCGTCAAGTAGCCGGGACTGTGAGGCCGGTTACGCCGATCGGGCGTTCACTGAGTTGGCGTTAGACTGCCTCCGTGTCCACCGAAGCCGCCGGCGAGCCCGGCACCGAACGCCAGCCCGCAGCCGGGCCCATCCCAATGACAGAGTCGCGCCAGGACCGCAAGGAGCGCACCCGGCGCGCGATCCTCGACACCGCCCTGCAGCTGCTCGAGACGGAGAGCCTCGGGTCACTGTCGCTGCGCCAGCTGACCAAGGCGGTCGGGATCGTGCCGACGGCCTTCTACCGCCACTTCGCGACCCTCGACGAGCTCGGGCTGGCGCTGGTGGACGAGTCGTTCGCGACGCTGCGCTCGATGATCCGCGAGGTTCGTCAGGACGCCCCCGCGCCGGAGGAGCTGATCGATCGCTCGGTCGACGTACTCGCGTCTCAGCTGACCGCGCACGAGGCGCACTTCCGCTTCATCGCCCGCGAGAGGTACGGCGGCGTCACGCCGGTGCGCGAGGCGATCGGGCACGAGCTGTCGCTCTTCGAGCGCGAGCTGGCCACCGACCTGGCCCGGATGCCCGGACTCGAGAAGTGGGGCGGCGAGGACCTGCGGCTGCTTGCGGGTCTCTTCCTCAACCTGATGGTGGCGTCGGCCGCCGAGCTGGTCGGCGCGCGACCCGGCGTACGCAAGAGCATCGAGGAGACGCTGCGCCGCCAGGCCCGGATGGTCGTGGTCGGCGTCGTCGGCTGGCAGCCGCTCGGCTGAGACCGCCGTAACGTCATCCGGACCGAGCCGTAGATGGCTCCCTCGGTATGACGTCCCCGGGGGCGGCGGGCGGCTCAGCCGGCCAGCGCGGGCACCCGGGGCCGGAACTCGATGCGCAGGTCCTCGGGCATCAGCGTGAGGCGCTCGGAGATGCGCAGCTGGTACGCCGGGTCCCCCACCAGGTCGTAGCGGTGCAGCACCCGAGCCAGCACCAGGATCGCCTCGTGGAGCGCGAACTGACGCCCGATGCAGGCCCGTTCACCGGTGCCGAACGGCTTGTAGCTGTGCGGCAGCCGGCCGCGGCTCCGCTCCGGCAGGAACCGGTCGGGGTCGAACTCGTCGGCGTCATCGCCCCACACCGCCGGGTCGCGGTGGACCATCGGCAGCAGCACGAGCGCCCAGTCCCGCGGCCGCATCGTGTAACCGTCGACCGTGGTCGTCTCGAGCGGGCTGCGCGCGAAGGCGGGCGCGGTCGGCCACAGCCGCAGCGCCTCGTCGAGCACCCGCCGCAGGTAGCGGAACCGCGGCACCTGCTCGAAGGTGGGTACGGCGTCGGGGTCGGACCCGAGGATCTGGTCGGTCTCCGCCTGCGCCGCCGCGAGTACGACGGGGTCGCGGGCCAGGAAGTGGAACGCGAACGACAGCGCACCGGACGTGGTCTCGTGACCGGCCACGAGGAAGGTCAGGATCTGGTGCCGGATCGCGGTGTCACCGAGCCGCTCACCGGTGGTGGGATGCGCCGTACCGAGCATCAGGTCGAGCAGGTCGTCGGGGCCCTGCCGCCCACCGGCCCTGCGCTCGGCCTTGCGCTCGGCGACCAGGTCGTCGAGGAGGTTCGCGACGTAGGCGAGGTGATGCGCGTTGCGCTTCTCGAGCCGGCGGCGGATCAGGCCCGACCACGGCAGGCTCGCGAGCGCACCGAGCTGCCGCCCGGTCTTGAGCGCGGTGATCATCGCGGGCACGAACGGGTGCGGCTCGCTGCGACTGAACGACCCGAAGTCGTGGCTGAACGCCGCCCGGCTGATCGTCTCCATGGTCAGCTTGGTCATGTCGCCGGCCACGTCGACGGGCCCGCCGTCCACCGACCAGGTGGCGAACAGCTCGTCGACGGTCTCGAGCATGATCGCGTGGTAGCGCTGCATGGCGGTCCGGGTGAACGCCGGCATCAGCAGGTCGTGGGCGAGCTGCCAGGCCGGCTCATCGTTGTACGCCGTGAACAGCCCGTCGCCCGCGAAGTGGCGCAGAGCAACCAGGGCGGGCGGCAGCGCCTTCTCGAACTTCGACTCGTCGCACAGCTGGGCACACAGCTCGGCGCCGGTGACGAAGACGAACTTCTGGCGGAACACCTGGCGCTCGAAGATCGGGCCGAGGTCGGAGCTGGCCTCCATGATGCTCTGCAGCGGCCGCTCGCGGTCGAGGCCGTCCAGGTCACCGGTGAACCAGTGACGGCCGGGCGTGTGGGGCAGCTCCTGCCCCGACCAGTCGTTGCGCATGGCCGCTCCCTATTGCATCTGGGTTCAGTAGTTTGCAGCCTTCCCCACTACTGAACCCATGTCAAGTAGTGTGTGCGGCATGGCCCGGACCCGGCTCAGCCCCGACGAGCGGCGTACCCAGCTGCTCGCCCTCGGCGCGCAGCTCTTCTCCGCCATGCCGTACGACGACGTACACATCGAGCGGGTCGCCGAGCTGGCCGGTGTCTCGCGCGGGCTGCTCTACCACTACTTCCCGACCAAGCGCGCGTTCTTCGCCGAGCTGGTCCGGGCCGGCTCGGAGCAGATGCTCGACGAGACCGCGCCCGATCCCGGCCAGCCGCCGATCGAGCAGCTGCGTCGCGGCGTGGACGCCTACCTGGTGCACTGCGGCGCCAACCCGCACACGTCGCGAGCGGTCCAGCGAGGCGCGGCGAGCGCCGACCCGGAGGTGCAGGCGCTGATCGCGGACGCCACGGGCCGCCACGAGGAACGCATCCTCGCCACGCTCTGTGACGGTGAGCCGGCCCCGGAGCTGCTGCGGCTCGCGGTGCGTGCCTGGATCGTGCTGCTGCGCACCGCCTGTCAGGAGTGGCTGGACCGGCCCGAGCTCCCCCGCGACCAGGTGCTCGATGTCTGCGTCGACGCATTCGTCGGCATGATGCTGGGGCTGCCCCACGGCGTACGACCTCGGCTGGCCGACGAGCTGCTGACAGACCACCTTGCCTAGCGGTCGCGCTCGCAGTTGCGGGTCTTCTCGACGGAGACGCACGTGTCGGTGCCCCGTCTGCCGTCGGCGCGGTCCCAGCCCTGGCCGCCGTAGATCAGGTCGTTGCCGGGAGAGCCGATCAGAACATCGTTGCCGCCTCGTCCGTGCAGCTCCGTGCGGGCCAGATGCGAGTTCACGCGATCGGCACCGTCAGTCCCCCAGAAGGTCCACCGCAGTGAGCTGGTGAACTGCGTCTCGAACGAGGCGGTGACGAAGGAGAGCCCGTACGCCGGCAGCGACGTGCGACCGAGCTTCATGTCGGTGATGACGGAGGGGAAGATCCTCCTCCCGTCGCGAACGAACCACGACTGCCAACTGGCGAAGTCGGTACCCGGGCCACCGTCCACCACCTGGTCCGCGCTGCCGATCCAGACGTCGTCGACAGAGTCATTGCCGGGGCCGGCGTACAGCTGGTCGGGGCTGTGGCCATTGTCGGCGAGCCAGTCGGAGCCCAGGCCGCCGTACAGGACGTCGCTGCCGCCGTAGGCCCACACCGCGTCGTCACCAGGGCCGCCCTGCAACCGGTCGGCGCTGCCCCTGGCAAGGTTGCCGGGGTCGTCCCCGTCTTCCAGTCGGTCGTTGCCGGCACCGCCGAGCAGGCGGTCGGCGCCGGGCCCGCCGTCGATCTGGTCGTCGCCCTCACTACCGATCATGACGTCCTCGTACGACGACCCGGTGACCGCGACCGGACCGGGGGCGATCGTGTCGTTCCCCTCACCCGTCACCGCGCCCTGCAGCAGGTTGACGTCGACGCCGGTCGCCGACTCGTCGTACGAGATCTCGTCCAGTTCTACGTGCGCCGCCCGCTCGTCGTCACCGGGGATGACCTGGTCGTCGCCGGGCCCCGGCCGGAGGATGTCGCCGACAACCGACTCACCGGCCCGCGGATCGGAGTAGTACTCATCGAGTTGGCCGTCGATGAGGTCGTTGCCCATCCCGCCCCAGATCTGGTCCGAGCCGGCGCCGGCGCAGACCACGTCGTCGCCGCGGCCCGCGCGGATCACGTCGTTGCCGGCGAGGGCCACGATGACGTCGGGGCCTGGAGTCCCGAGAAGCCGGTCATCGGCGACCGTGCCCACGATCGTGGCCGGCCTTCCGTGGCAGGTCGCTGTCGCCGCCGCGGCAGGGCCCTGCTCCGCGACCGCCGCGCCAGCCAATCCGAGTGTCCCGATGCCCAGCAGCAGCACGATGCGTCGTACGTCCATGTCTCCCCCGTGGTGAGTTGAAGATGCGTCGTCAACAGAGCTGACCGGGGAGAGGGGCTGGATGGTTGACAGCCGGGCTCAGTTGAGGAGCTGGCGCCAGTTCTCGGGGACGCTGCCGGCGGGGCCGGGGGCGGGCTGGTCGGCCGGGTGGCTCTTCGGCTCGGCGAGCGTCAGCGGCGTCTCGACGAAGGTCTGGTCGAGGTAGTCCCACCACCAGTCCTCGCCGGGTTCGAAGCTCTGGATGTAGCGGTGTCCGGTGGCCCGGAAGTGCAGCGTTGCGTGCTGCATCGGCGAGTTGTCGCAGCAGCCGACGTGACCACACGCTGCACACCGCCGCAGGTGCATCCACCAACCCTCCGCCGCGAGGCACTCCACACACCCGGTGCCGCTGGGTGGGACGCTCTCGTCGACCTGTTCGTCGCTCATGCTTCGAAAAATACGCGACGTCACAAGGTCGTGTCATCGACCAGATCGACGAGATCCGCGATGGACTCCACGACCTTGGTCGGGCGGTACGGGAACGTCTCGATCTGATGCGGCCGCGTCGACCCGGTCTGCACCAGGATCGTGCGGAGCCCGGCCTCCAGCCCGCTGATGATGTCGGTGTCCATCCGGTCGCCGATCATCACGGTCGTCTCCGAATGTGCCTCGAGACGGTTGAGCGCGCTGCGCATCATCAGCGGGTTCGGCTTGCCGATGAAGTAGGGCAGCCGGCCGGTCGCCGTACTGATCAGGGCCGCGACGCTGCCCGTCGCCGGGAGCGTGCCGTGCTGGCTGGGGCCGCTCGGGTCGGGGTTGGTGGCGATGAACCGCGCGCCCGCCTCGATCAGCCGGATCGCCCGGGTGATCGCCTCGAAGGAGTAGGTCCGAGTCTCCCCGAGTACGACGTAGTCCGGGTCGCGGTCGGTCATCACGTAGCCGATGTCGTGCAGGGCCGTGGTCATCCCGGCCTCCCCCACGACGTACGCCGAACCATGCGGGCGCTGGTCGTCGAGGAACTTCGCGGTCGCCAGCGCGGAGGTCCAGATCGCCTCCTCCGGTACGTCGATCCCGCTCCCGATCAGCCGCGCCCGCAGGTCCCGGGGGGTGAAGATCGAGTTGTTGGTCAACACCAGGAACCGTTTGCCGGAAGCCTTGAGCACCTCCACGAACTCCTTCGCGCCGGGGATCGGCACCTCCTCATGCACGAGTACGCCGTCCATGTCGGTCAGCCAGGTCTCGATCGGGCGCGGGTTCGTCATGCGTTCATTGTCGCAGCGCCCGGCCGGCCCCTCCGCTCATCCCTGTTTGACGACCGGTGGCCCGCCCTGCATCGGCCCGCCCATGGTGCCATCGACCGGACCCACCCGCATCGGGCCGCCCATGCCGGTCTGGGTGCCGGCACCGGTGACCTCCTGGTCGAGCACGGCCAGGACCACCCGGTCGCCCGCGGCCAGTCCGGAGGCGATCTCGGCGCTGCGACTGCCGACCAGGCCCAGCGTCACGGGCTTCAAGGAGAGCGTGCCGTCCGAGCCGAGGACCCGCACGGTCGCCGCGTCTCCGGCTCTCGTCACCGCCGACGCGGGCACCGTGACCACGTCGTCGGCGCTGCCGGTGATGATCTCCAGCTCCGCCTCCGACCCGGTCGGGAGGGACACGTCGGGGTCCGGCACGCTCACGGTGACGGCGTACGACGCCGTACCGCTGGACGTGTCGGCGCCCAGCGAGATCGCGGTGACCGTGCCCGCCGCCGAGGTCGTGGACCCGAGCGGCGTCACGTGCACGGTCTGGCCGACCCGCACCTGGCGGATCCGGGTCTCCGGTACGGACGTCTCCACGACCACGCCCAAGCCGTTGACGATCACAGCGGCGGCGTCCGCGGCGGCCACGGAGTCGCCGGGCTCGACGTCGACCGAGGCGATCCGGCCGGCGATCGGCGCCACCACCCGGGCCTGCGCCCGCTCGGTACGGGCCTGCAGCAGGTCCGCCTCGGCCTGGTCGATCTCGGCCTGGTCGGCGGCCAGCTGGGCGGCCGAGCTCGTGGCCGGCGAGTCGGTGCCGGCCGGAGAGTCGGAGCTACTCGGGCTGCTTGGGCTGCTCGGCGTCTCCGGGCTGGACGACGTGGTCGGCTGTGACGGCTGGCTCGGCTGGTCTTCGGGCTGCGCGGTCGGCGTACTCGACGCGGTCG
>DASXRJ010000160.1:0-12147 GCA_036506675.1 Nocardioides sp.
CAGGTGCCCGAACGACAGCGCCCCGATCAGCAGCCCGGGCACGATCTTGTCGCAGATCCCGAGCATCAGCGCGCCGTCGAACATGTCGTGCGACAGCGCGATGGCCGTCGACATCGCGATCACGTCGCGGCTGTAGAGCGAGAGCTGCATGCCATCGCGGCCCTGGGTGACGCCGTCGCACATGGCCGGCACGCCGCCGGCGTACTGTGCGAGGCCGCCGGCCCGGACGATCGCCTGCTTGAGCGTGGCCGGGTAGTCGGCGTACGGCTGGTGCGCGGAGAGCATGTCGTTGTACGACGACACGATCGCGACGTTCGGCTTGGCGGTGCGGCGCAGGCCGTCCTTGGCGGTCGGCTCGGCGGCGGCGAAGCCGTGCGCGAGGTTGGCGCAGGCCAGCCGGCCGCGCGCCGGCCCCTTGGTGACGGCGGCGCGCACCCGGGAGAGGTACGCCGACCGGCCGGCGGCGCTGCGCTCGACGATCCGCTGGGTGACTTGGGTGATGACGGGATGAGTCTTGGGCTGGGTCATGCGTCGGTCTCCTGCCAGGTCCGGCCGTCGCGCTCGAGGAGCATGGCGGCCGCGGTGGGCCCGCTGGTGCCGGCGGGGTACCGCAACGGCTTCTCGGGCGAGGCCGCCCAGCGGGTGAGGATCGGTTCGACCCAGGTCCACGCGGCCTCGACCTCGTCGCGGCGCATGAACAGGGTGGGGTTGCCCTTGACGACGTCCATCAGCAGTCGCTCGTAGGCGTCGGGGAGGCGCTGGTCGAAGGCGGTGGCGTAGCTCAGGTCGAGCGAGACCGGCCGCAGCCGGTAGCCGCCGGGGCCGGGCTCCTTCGCGGTCAGGTGCAGCCGCATGCCCTCGTCGGGCTGGACCAGGATGTGCAGCCGGTTGGGCGACGTACTCCCCTCGCTGTGGGGGAACATCGCGTGCGGCGGCTCCTTGAAGACCACCACGATCTCCGAGACCCGGCGGTCGAGCCGCTTCCCGGTGCGCAGGTAGAACGGCACGCCTGCCCAGCGCCAGTTCTGCACCTCGGTGCGGATCCCGACGAAGGTCTCGGTGCGGCTCGCACGCCCCAGGTCGTCGGAGTACGACGCCGCCAGCTCGCCGTCGACCAGCCCGGCGGCGTACTGCCCGCGGACCGTGTCGCGGTCGACGTCATGCGGCGTCATCGGCTTGAGCGCCTGGAGCACCTTGAGCTTCTCGTCACGCACCGTCTCGCGACCGACGTACGTCGGCGGCTCCATCGCGACCAGGCAGAGCAGCTGGAGCAGGTGGTTCTGCACCATGTCGCGAAGCGCGCCGGAGTGGTCGTAGTAGCCGCCGCGGTCGCCGACGCCCAGCGACTCGGCGACGGTGATCTGCACGTGGTCGACCCAGCGCGAGTTCCACAGCGGCTCGAGGAAGGTGTTGGCGAAGCGAGTGACCAGGAGGTTCTGCACGCTCTCCTTGCCGAGGTAGTGGTCGATCCGGAAGATCTGCGACTCGGCGAAGACGTCGCCGACCGCGTCGTTGACGGCGCGGGCGGAGGCCAGGTCGTGGCCGATCGGCTTCTCGAGTACGACGCGGCAGCGCTCGTTGACCAGCCCGAACTCGTCGAGCCGGTGCGCGATCGGGCCGAAGAGAGCCGGTGCCACGGCCAGGTAGAAGACGTGCACGGTGGCGTCGTACTCGGGGCGGTCCTTGAGCAGGCCGTGCAGGAGGTGCCAGTCGTCGGGGTGCTCGATGTCGAGGGTGACGTGGTGGAGGCGGCCGAGCAGCCGCTCGACCGCCGCCTCGTCGAGGTCGGTTTCGGGGAGGTACGCCGTCAGCGCGGACCGCACCTCGGCTCGGTAGCCGTCGTGGTCCAGGGCGGCCCGCGACACGCCGATGATCCGGGTGTCGGCGGGCAGCTGACCTTCACGGTCGCGTAGGTAGAGGGCCGGCAGCAGCTTGCGCAAGGCGAGGTCGCCGGTGCCCCCGAACACGGTGAAGTCGCAGGACTTCGGCAGCTCGGTGGGGGCGGGGAACTGTTCCATGCAGACCACGGTAAGGAGATCTTTGGATCGATACAAGCCCAACTTCCGTTTTTCTGAGACAAAAGTAAGATGGACTGTCATGACCGTCACCCTGATCCGAGAGTCCGCCGCGCCGGCTACCGCGGGCGAACTGCTCGAGCTGGTGCGCACCGGCCGCGCGCACACTCGCGCGGACCTGGTCCGGCTGACCGGTCTGTCGCGAACCGCGGTCACCACCCGGGTGGCGGCGCTGACCGACGCCGCTCTGTTGATCGCCGGCGAGGAGCTGGCCTCGACGGGTGGGCGCCCGGCGGGCGGGCTGGTGTTCAACAGGGACGCGGGTGTCGTACTCGCGGCCGCCCTGGGTCGCTCGCGCAGCCAGCTGGCGGTCTTCGACCTGGACGGCGGCGAGCTGGCCGCGCGGTCGGACGACCACGCGGTCGGGGTGGGGCCGGACGAGCTGATGCCGCTGGTCGCGTCGCGGCTCGCGGCGCTGGTGGCACCGATCGGTCGCCGGGTGGTCGGGATGGGCGTCAGCCTGCCCGGGCCGGTCGACCGGGAGCGCGGCTCGAGCGTGGAGTCGCCGGTCGTCGCGGGCTGGAACGGCGTGGAGCTGGCGCCCTACCTCCGCGAGGTCGCCGACGCTCCGGTCTTCGTCGCCAACGACTGCGACGTGCTGGCGCGCTCCGAGCGGCTGGGACGACCGGAGCTCGTCGACTCGCTGGTCGTCAAGGCGTCGACCGGACTCGGGCTCGGCATCATCGCCGACGGCCGGGTGCTGATCGGGCACTCCGGGGCGGCCGGCGAGATCGGGCACACCAAGGTCGAGGACCCGGGCACCGTGTGCCGCTGCGGGGCGAGCGGGTGTCTGGAGACGATCGCGGGCGGTTGGGCGCTGGTCGACCGGCTGGCGGAGTCGGGTCGGCCGGTCGGGCACGTGCGCGACCTGGTGGCGCTGGCTCAGCAGGGCGACCGGCAGGCTCGGTCACTGCTGCGCGAGAGCGGCCGGGGGCTGGGCGAGGTGCTGGCGGTCGCGGTCAACCTGCTGAACCCCCAGGCCGTCGTACTCGGCGGTGACATGCCTGCCGCCTTCGACACCTACGCGGCCGGCGTACGCGAGACCCTCTACGCCCGCGCCGCCGCCTTCGCCACCCGCGACCTGCAGATCCTCCCCGCGACGTACGCCGACCGCGCCGGCCTCGTCGGTTGCGCTGCTCTCGCCCTCGACCACGTCCTCAGTCCCCCCTCCGTCGACGCCCTCCTCACCCACTAACCCCCGCCGAAGTGGCGAGTTTGGCCCCGCGAGGTGGCGAGTTCGGCCCCGCGAAGTGGCGAGTTCGGCCCGCGAGGTGGCGAGTTCGGCCCCGCGAGGTGGCGAGTTCGGCCCCGCGAGGTGGCGACTTCGGCCCGGCGAATTGGCTGAAATGGCCCCGGTTGGAGCCTTGGTGGTCGCCGGCCCGGACGGGCCTGCCCACATCCAGTACGCCGTCGGGGCCAGACCTGCCACTTCGAATGGCCACTCTCGCCACTTCGACGGGCAATTCTCGCCACTTCGGCGGGGCAGTAACGTGAGCGCATGACGCGTGTGCACGCCTTCGACGACGATGCCCTGGGTGACCATGACGCGGTCGGGCTGGTCGAGGAGCTGAGAGCCCGACGGGTGGGGGCGGGCGAGCTGGTCGAGGCGGCCATCGCGCGGACCGAGCGGCTCAACCCCGACCTCAACGGGCTCGCGTACGCCGCCTTCGACCGCGCCCGGGCCGAGACCAAGGACCTGAGAGGCGGCTACTTCGCGGGCGTCCCCACGTTCGTCAAGGACAACGTCGACGTGGCCGGCATGCCGACCCAGCAGGGCTGCGACGCCTTCGCCGCCAAGCCGAAGAAGGCCGACGGCGACTTCGCGCGGATGTTCCTGGCGACCGGCCTGGTGCCGCTGGGCAAGACCCAGCTGTCGGAGTTCGGGTTCTCCGCGTCGGCCGAGCACCCGCGCCTCGGCTCGGTGCGTACGCCGTGGCACCTCGACCACACCGCGGGTGCTTCGTCCTCGGGCTCGGGGGCCTTCGTCGCGGCCGGCGCCGTACCCCTCGCGCACGCCAACGACGGCGGCGGCTCGATCCGGATCCCGGCCAGCGTCAACGGCCTGGTCGGGCTCAAGCCGACCCGCAACCGGCTGGCCCAGGACAAGCTGATGCGCGACATGCCGGTGCGCATCATCTCCGACGGCGTACTCACCAGGTCCGTGCGCGACACGGCGGCGTTCTTCCGGGAGGCCGAGAAGGTCTTCCGCAACCCGCGCCTCGCCCCGATCGGCGACCTCACCCGGCCCAGCCCCAAGCGGCTCCGGATCGCCGTGGTCACCGGTGCGGTCGGGCGCACCGCAAGCCCCGACGTACGCGAGCAGGCCCTGAAGACCGCCGCCCTGCTCGAGGGCCTCGGCCACCAGGTCGAGGAGATCGAGGCGCCGGTCAAGGAGTCCTTCGCCGAGCACTTCCTCCTCTACTGGTCGATGCTCGCGATGGCGGTCATCCGCACCGGCCGCCGCGGCTACGGCGCCGGCTGGCATGACGACCGGATCGACAACCTCACCGTCGGCCTGGCCAAGCACTGCCGCCGCAACCTGCGCCGGCTGCCGCTGGCGATCTCGGCCGTGGGTGCCTCGAAGTTCGCCGCCGCCCGGCACCATCGCCAGTACGACGTCACGCTGACGCCCACCCTGGCCACCGAGACCCCGCGGATCGGCCACCTCGACTCGACCCTGGACTACGACACGATCCTCGAGCGACTTCTCGAGTGGGTCGTCTTCACCCCGCTCCAGAACGCCACCGGCGAGCCCGCCATCTCCCTCCCGCTCGCGCAGACGGCGTCCGGGCTGCCGCTCGGGATGATGTTCGGGGCCGGTGCCGGCCGCGAGGCCGTCCTCCTCGGCCTCGCCTACGAGCTGGAGGAGGCGCAGCCGTTCGCCCGCATCCAGGACGCTGCTGGCTGACTCGTCCTCCGAGGCATCAACCACCCCAGGGTTGGTAGGCGTTGCGGTTTCGCGCGGCCGGCTAGCGGGCAGAAGGTGAGTCACACACCACACCGACGTCAGGGGGAAGTCATGGCCGATGTGAACTACGCCAACCTGGCCGCGCTGAAGGGCCTGCTCAAGCGCGCCGCCATCGACGCCTACATGAAGCAGGGCAAGTGGGGCTGGGTGGTGACCGACGGGCATTACGAGATCCCGGGCAGCAGCGAGCACAAGATCACCCGCCCCGGCGAGGACGGCCAGGGAGGCGGCGACTGGAGCGGCAACTTCATCGAGGAGTGGTTCGTCGGCGGCGACAAGGACCGGGAGTGGAAGGGCCATATGGACGAAGTCCGGGCCCGGGTCGACAACGCGCTCAGGCCCTGGGAGGACCTGCCGGACCCAGCCACTTTCGACAGCTACATCGAGTATCTGCGCCAGGCCAACGGCAAGCTGGCCGTCGCCACGGCGTCCAGCGGGGGCGTGGCGACCGGCGCCGGCAAGATCGGCGCCCAGCTCAAGATCATCGAGGAGAACTCCTCGGCCATGTCCGGCGGGATCATCTCTGCCTTCAAGTCCAAGTTCCTGCTCGAGCTGGGCAAGGCAATCGGCGGGCACCACGGTCTCACCGTCATCCTCGGCCAGGCGATGACGGCCGAGCAGAACCTGTTGAAGCAGGCCCGTCAGGACGTCGCCCAAGCGGTCGCCAGCGCCACCGCCGCCCTCGACGCGTGCGCCAAGGGCGGCGACCCCAAGATGTCGTTCGAGTTCAAGGTCGCCGGCGCCGTGCTCGCCGGCGTGACCGCGTTCGCCACCGGCGGAGCGACGGTTGCGCTTTCGGGTGCGGGGGCGGGCTTGACCCTGTTGACCACGCTGTCCGAGGAGAGCGAGAACAAGGCCAAGGAGCCGGCGAGCAAGGACTACGAGGGCCTGATGAAGGGCTTCGAGGACTCTCTCGGTGGCATCAACAAGGCGATCAAGAACGAGGAGGGCGGCGTCAGCGACAACCTCAAGACGAACCTGAGCAAGCTGCAGATCGACGAGGCGTCGTACAACCTCACCAACCCGATGCAGAACGTCTCCGACGACAGCCAGCTGCACACCAGCGAAAGCCGGGCGATCATCCACAACCGCTCGCTGGTCTTCGAGATCACCGACACCGCGATGCCCACCATCGCCGACGAGCTGGTCGCGGCCAAGGACCTCGTGTGGACCGGCTGGTCGGCCACGCCGTACTACCGCGATCCCAGCATCGGCCTGGGCGAGACCGGCCCCTACACCCAGTGGGGAGACCTGGCGGCACCGCTGTGGCGACTCATCGGCGATCTTGATTGGGAGATCCGCAACGGCGCCGTCACCCTCAAGCTCGCCATCGAGGACATGGGCCAGGTCGACACCGACGCGAAGGACGCGCTGGAGAAGCACGCCGAGTCGATCAAGGACTACACGAACTACCAGGTGCCGAAGTAGGGCCGCAGCCCACGGAGTACGCCGTCACCCACGCCCGACTAGCGTTTGCATCATGCTCCGACTCGGCCGCCACGCCTTCGGCGACGACCGCCTACTGGTGATGGCGATCGTCAACCGCACCCGCGACTCCTTCTACGACAAGGGTGCGACGTACGCCGAGGACGCCGCCCTCGACCGAGTACGCCGACTGGTCGCCGAGGGTGCCGAGATCGTCGACATCGGCGGTGTGAAGGCCGGCCCGGGTGAGGTTGTCACTCCCGAGGAGGAGCTGCGCCGGACGGTCGGCTTCGTGGAGCGGGTGCGGACCGAGTTCCCCGACCTGGTGATCTCCGTCGACACCTGGCGCTCCGAGGTCGGCCGGGCGGTCTGTGCGGCCGGCGCCGACCTGCTCAACGACGCGTGGGGCGGTCACGACCCGGCGATGCTCGAGGTCGCCGCTGAGTACGACGCGGCGTACGTCTGCACGCACACCCACGGTGCCACCCCGCGCCAGCCACCCCACCGTGTGTCGTACGACGACGTGGTCGCCGCCGCCATCCGCGACACCGTCACGCTGGCCGAACGCGCCGTCGCCGCCGGAGTCTGCCGCGACTCGGTGCTCATCGACCCCGCCCACGACTTCGAGAAGACCACCTGGCACTCCCTCGAGCTCACCCGCCGGCTCGACGAGATGGTCGCTACCGGCTGGCCGGTGCTGGTCAGCCTGTCCAACAAGGACTTCGTCGGCGAGACCCTCGACCTCCCCACCGACCAGCGGCTCACCGGCACGCTGGCCGCCACCGCGATCAGCGCCTGGCACGGCGCCCGCGTCTACCGCGCCCACGAGGTCGTGGAGACCCGGCAGGTACTCGACATGGTCGCCTCCATCCGCGGCACCCGCCCGCCCGCTCGCGCGACCCGGGCGCTGGCATGAGTACGCCGATCACCGGCCCGATGAGCGGACCGGTCACCAACCCGGTGACCGCGGCCGCCGTCGTACCCATGACGCCGCTGCTGTTCCGCGAGGAGTCCGGCCTGGCCGACCCGCTGGCCGAGCTGCGGGAGATCGCCGTACACACGGTTCGCGACCTCGCCGCCACCGTCGACAGGATCGTCGCCCTCTGCCCCACCGGCCTGGTCGGCGCCCCCGACACCTACCACCGCCCCAGCGGCCTCAAGGGCGGCGAGACCCCCGACGCCCCCCTCTCCGTCCAGATCGCCCACCACCTGCTCCACCTCGCCGCCCTCCCCGCCGAAGTGGCGGAAATGGCCCCGCGAAGTGGCGAAAATGGCCCCTCGAAGTGGCAGGAACGGCCCTCGGGCACCACCGTCGGCCTGCTCGTCCTCGGCGACGGTACGGCGTGCCGCAGCGAGGCCGCCCCCGGCCACATCGACGAGCGGGCGTTCCCCTTCGACGACCTGATCGCGGACGCCCTGGAGGCCGGCGACGGAGACGCGCTGGCCACCCTCGACCAGGACCTGGCCGAGCAGCTGATGGTCACCGGCCGGCACACCTTCGCCGACCTCGGTACGACGTTGCCGGCCGCCCGGGCCGAGCTCCGCTACCGCGACGACCCGTACGGCGTGAGCTACTTCGTCGCCCTCTGGCAGTGACCCGACCCGGCCCGGAAACGGGCGCGGAAACGGGCGCGATCCGCGGGACGGAAGCCGATTTCCTGTTCACCCGCGCGCGTGTGTATTCTTCTCGCTCGTTGCCCCTTTAGCTCAGTCGGCAGAGCGTCTCCATGGTAAGGAGAAGGTCTACGGTTCGATTCCGTAAAGGGGCTCAGGGTTGGGACCCCGTCGTACTCTCTAGGTCGGCGGGGCACCTCGCCCGGCGGCGGGGTAGCTCAGGTGGTTAGAGCACACGGCTCATAATCGTGGTGTCGCGGGTTCGAGTCCCGCCCCCGCTACCGCACACTCGACCAGCAAGACCGACAGAAGGACTTCCCGTGGCCAGCAAGAGCTCCGATGTTCGCCCCAAGATCACGCTCGCGTGCGTGGAATGCAAGGAGCGCAACTACATCACCAAGAAGAACCGTCGGAACGACCCCGACCGCATGGAGCTGAAGAAGTTCTGCCCGCGCTGCCGCACGCACACCGCGCACCGCGAGACCCGCTGACCGCGGCCTGATCCAACCGCCGAGGGCGGCACCCGACTCCGGTCGGGTGCCGCCCTCGTGGCGCTTCCCGCAGAAGTTGGCGCCGGGGCTAGAGTCGCAGGGGATTACCTGATTACCCGGTTACGCGGAGGGAAGAGATGGCCGAGACACCGTCCTTGTTCACCTGGGCGGGGGGCGCGGACGCGTTCCGGCGCCTGATCGACGCCTTCTACGACCGCGTCGAGCGCGACGAGCTGTTGTCGCAGCTGTTCCCGGGCGGGGTGTCCGAGGAGCATCGCGCGCATGTGGCGACGTGGTGGGTCGAGGTGTTCGGCGGGCCCCCCGGCTACACCGCCGAGCTCGGCGGTTACCGACGCATGCTCGACCACCATCGGGGCCTGGCCATCACCCCCGAGCAGCGGTTCCGCTTCGCCTCACTCATGAGCCTGGCGGCCGACGACGCCGGTCTGCCCGACGACCCGGAGTTCCGGGCCGCGTTCGTCGGCTACGTCGAGTGGGGCACCCGGCTGGCGCTGCACAACTCGCAGCCCGATGCCGACGTGGTCGAGGACGCCCCGGTTCCCCGGTGGGGCTGGGGTGTCGCGCCGCCGTACCAGCCCTGACCCGGCCGCCACGGCGCTGCTAGCGTCTGCGGCATGCCCGTCGACGACTCACTGGTGGGGCGCGACTACCCACCCACCCGCCCCCGTCCGGTCTCCGAGGAGAAGGTCCGCGAGTTCGTGGCCGCCACAGGAGGGGAGTACGCCGGGGTCGTACCCCCGACCTTCCCGATCGTGCTCGCCTTCGACGCGATGAACGACTTCCTGGCGGCCGAGCGGCTCGACCTGTTCCGGATCGTGCACGGCGAGCAGCGGTTCGCCTACGAGCGGCCGGTCGAGATCGGCGACGTACTCACCGCGACCCTGACCGTGGCCTCCGTCCGCAGCATCGGGGGCTCCGACATCATCGGCACCCGCAGCGAGATCCACGACGCCGACGGCGCGCTGGTCTGCACCGCCAAGGCCACCCTGGTCCACACCGGAGGTGCCGCATGAACGAGCTGGCGCCCCAGAGCTTCACCGTCACCCGCGCCGACCTGGTCCAGTACGCCGGTGCCAGCGGCGACTTCAACCCGATCCACTGGTCCGACCGGGTCGCCACCAGTGTCGGGCTGCCCGGCGTGATCGCGCACGGCATGTTCACGATGGCGCTGGTCGGCCGGGCCGTCGACGCGTGGGCCGGCGCCGGCAACGTGGTCGAGATCGGATGCAAGTTCACCAAGCCGGTCGTCGTACCGGATGACGACGAAGGCACCCAGATCCTGGTCGAGGGCACCATCGGCGAGCCGGTCGACGGCCGCGCCACGATCCGGCTCCAGGTCACCTGCGGCGGCGAGAAGGTGCTGGGCGCGCCGACGGCGGTGGTCCGTGTCTGAGTCGACGCTGTCTGAGTCGACGCCGTCTGAGCCGACGCTGCTGAGGGACCACACCACGCTCCGCCTCGGTGGGCCGGCCGGCAGGTTCGTGGTCGCCGAGACCGAGGACGCGCTGATCGAGGCGGTCCGCGCCGCCGACGAGGACGGCGAGCCGCTGCTGCTGCTCTCCGGCGGCAGCAACCTGGTCGTGGCCGACGAGGGCTTCCCCGGCACGGTCGTCAAGATCGCGACGGCCGGCGTCGCCCCCGACACCGAGGAGACCGGCCCGGCGTGCGGGGGAGTGCTGGTCCGGGTCGCGGCCGGCGAGCCGTGGGACGACTTCGTCCGGCTCGCTGTCGACAAGGGCTGGGTCGGCGTCGAGGCGCTGTCCGGCATCCCGGGCGCGGTCGGCTCCACCCCGATCCAGAACGTCGGCGCCTACGGCCAGGAGGTCGCCCAGACGATCGCCAGCGTCCGGGTCTGGGACCGCCGGCTCAAGGGCGTGCGCACGTTCGCGGCGGCGGAGTGTGGGTTCGCCTACCGGCACAGTCGGTTCAAGGCCGACCCGGGGCGGCACGTCGTACTCACGGTGGACTTCCAGTTCCGCACCGGCGACCTCGGCACCCCCATCGCGTACGCCGAGCTGGCCCGCGCGCTCGGCGTGGAGCCGGGCGGCCGGGTCCCGCTGGCCCAGGTCCGCGAGACCGTGCTGGGGCTGCGGGCGGGCAAGGGCATGGTCCTCGACCCGGCCGACCACGACACCTGGAGCGCCGGGTCGTTCTTCACCAACCCGATGCTGCCCGCCGACCGGGCCGCAGCCCTGCCCGACGACGCGCCGCGCTGGCCGCAGTCCGACGGGACCATCAAGACGAGTGCGGCCTGGCTGATCGACCACGCCGGCTTCAAGAAGGGCCATGCCGGCCACCGGGTCAGCCTCTCCACCAAGCACACCCTGGCGCTCACCAACCGCGGCGACGCGACCACCGCCGACCTGCTGGCCCTGGCCCGCGAGGTGCGCGACGGCGTCGAGGCGGCGTACGGCGTCCGACTGGTCAACGAGCCGGTGCTGGTCGGCTGCGCTCTGTAGGCGGGCTCTAGGCGGGCTCTGGGCGGGAGTGGCCGCGTCCGTGACACGCCTGTATCACCAACCCGCCGCGACCGCCCACCAACCGCCGCCCACCGGCCCGCCACCCTCTCAGTCGCGCGAACGGACGCCCCGGACCGACCACGATCTCGCCTGCGCGCCCGGGGTGGAAGACGAGACCGCCGGAGCTGAGTAACCCGTCCCGATGCGCCTACGCGTTGTACGTCGTCGACGGGCCACCGTCGTCGAAGCCGCCCGAGAGTCCGATCGCCACGAGCACGGCGATCGCCACCACGGCCAGGACCAGCAGCGCCGTGGCGATGATGCCCATCACCATCCCCGCGGTGGCCTGCCCGCGACCGCCGTACGCCTGGGGGTTGGCGTCGATCTCCTTGCGCGCGTTCGCGCCGATGACCCACGCGAACGGCCCGACCAGGATCGGCAGCCAGCACACCCAGCCACCGACCAGCGCGACCAGGCCCAGGACCAGCGCCGTCGTCGACCGCGGATGGTCGGGCGGACGCGGCGGGAAGCCGACGTAGTAGCCCGGTGCTGGCGGGTACGCCGGCCCCGGCTGCCCCGGCGACTTGGAGAGCCAGTCGCTACCCGGCGCGCGCGTGGGTTGGTCTCCGGAGTCAGGCTGGTGCTCGGGATCCACGGGCGGCAGGCTCATACGCTCATTCTGCCGGTTCGTCCGGCTCCGACAACCAGGAGTCGACCCCGGAGAGGAGCTCGGCCTTGACCTCGTCGGGCGCCCGCGAGGCCCGGATCGAGCCGCGGGCCAGGTCGGCGAGCGCGGCGTCGCTCAGCTCGTGGGCGACCCGCATCGTGGCGTACTGCCCGGCCAGCCGCGACCCGAACAGCAGCGGGTCGTCGGCACCCAGCGCGATCGTCGCCCCGGCAGCCATCAGCTGCGGCAGCGGCACCGAGGTCAGGTCGCTGTAGACCCCGAGCGCGACGTTGGACACCGGGCACACCTCGAGGGCCACGCCGCGCTCGATGATCCGGTCAAGCAGCGCGGGGTCCTCCGCCGCTCGTACGCCGTGGCCGAGCCGGTCGGCGTGCAGCTCGTCGACGCAGATCCGGATGTGCTCGGG
>DASXRJ010000161.1:0-15689 GCA_036506675.1 Nocardioides sp.
TTCCCGCCGGCACCTGGGTGATCTCGGTTCGGGCGCGGGGCTACGACAACGCCACCGCTGTCTACCGGGCTGTCACTTCACCCTCGACATGATGACCTGACCGGGCGAAGGCCCCGGACACCAGCGATGGTTTCCGGGGCCTTCGAGTCAGGCAGGGTCGAGCAGAGTCAGCGAGCGTAGAAGACGAACGTCACGATCTTGTTGCCGTTGCCGAAGTCGCGGACGAACATCTCTTCCGCGCCACCCTTCGAGGCGGCGACGATGTGGCCCCAGCTGCTGCGGTAGTTGCCGACCGCCTTGCCCTTGGTGGGTGCCGTCATCCCGACCGTGGTGGTCGAGTCGAGGTGGGAGTAGATCGTCACCAGCTCGTCGTAGTCGTGCTGGTTGGGGTGCTGGTTGGTGCTCGGGTCGTTCGTGTAGTCCATGCAGGTGCCGAGGTTGGCGTTGTTGAAGTTCTCGTCCTGGTGGTCGAGGCCGAACGTGTGTCCGATCTCCTGGCAGGTCACCAGTGCACGCCAGGCGGGCGTGTTGTAGCTGCCGGTGAAGTAGGTGTCGTTGAGCTTCACCGTGCCCTGCGTGATGTGGGTGCCACCGGTGATCGAGATCGACGCGATGCCGAGCCAGCCGGTCTGGCCGTAGCTGGCGTTGCAGACCTCGACTCGGCCGGTGGTGGCCTTGCAGGTGCGCGGGCGGGTGGACCCGGTGACGACGGTGGTGTCGAGCACCGTGGACTGCGACCAGTCCGACGACGCCTGGGTCAGGAAGGACTGCCAGTTGTTGTCGACGTTGTCGCCGAGCTTGAGGGTGAACGGGTTGGCGGTGCGGGCCCAGTGATACCCACCCCAGGAATGGTTGGCGTGGGCGGAACCGGGAACGAGAGTGGCTACCAGTGCCGCGGTGGCGGCGACGGCGAACAGCTTGATGCGCATGCGCTCTCCTTGCGTGCGGGGGACCGAGAAATCCGAGCGCTGCAAAGGTCGCCGCGGAGAGGTGCTCCTGTCAACGAATTCTGGGGAGCGAATTTTGCCGTTTTCTCAAGTGTTGTTCCGGCGTCAAGCCTTGACAAACCGGTCGAGATCGGCAGGTCACCAGGGGCTGGGCTCGTAGTCCTTCACGAAGCAGCCGTACACGTCCTCGCCGGCCTCACCGCGCACGATCGGGTCGTAGACCCGGGCCGCGCCGTCCACCAGGTCGAGCGGCGCGTGCCAGCCCTCGGCGGCGATGCGCAGCTTCTCCTGGTGGGGGCGCTCGTCGGTGATCCAGCCGGTGTCGACCGCGGTCATCAGGATCTGGTCGGTCTCGAACATCTCGCCCGCGCTGGTGCGGGTGAGCATGTTGAGGGCGGCCTTGGCCATGTTGGTGTGCGGGTGGCCGGGCCCCTTGTAGCGGCGGGAGAACTGCCCCTCCATGGCCGACACGTTCACGACGTACGCGCGCCGCGCCCCCTTGTGTACGGCGGCCCGCATCGCCGGCCGCAGCCGCGAGACGAGCAGGAACGGCGCGACCGAGTTGCAGAACTGCACCTCCAGCAGCTCCAGCGGGTCGACCTCGTCGACGTGCTGCGTCCAGGAGTTGGTGGTCTGCAGGTCGGGCAGCAGGCCGCCGGCGTCGACGGCGGTGCCGGCCAGGTGGGCGTCGAGCGACGCGGATCCCGCCTTCAGGGCCAGCGCGGTCAGCGACGCGGCGGTGTGGGCGGCCCGGGCGTGCTCGAGCGACTCGCCCTCGTGATGGGCGACCGCGTCGGCGTCGAGCGCGCCGGCGATCGCGGCGGGGTGCGCCTCGGAGATCCGGTCGAAGGTGACCATCTCGGGCAGCCCCTGACCGCCAGGCAGGTCCGGTAGCGGCGCGGACTCCATCTCGACCAGGTTGGAGTAGGCGCCCGGCGAGCGGCGTACGGTCTGGCAGGCGTTGTTGACCAGGATGTCGAGCGGGCCGTCGGCGGCGACGTCATCGGCGAGCGCGATCACCTGGGTGGGGTCGCGCAGGTCGATCCCGACCACCTTGAGCCGGTGCAGCCAGTCGGCGGAGTCCTCCATCGCGGCGAACCGGCGTACGGCGTCCTTGGGGAAGCGCGTCGTGATCGTGGTGTGCGCGCCGTCGCGGAGCAGCCGGAGCGCGATGTACATCCCGATCTTGGCGCGGCCGCCGGTGAGCAGCGCGCGCTTGCCGGTGAGGTCGGTGCGCTGGTTGCGCTTTGCGTGGCTGAACGCCGCGCACTTCGGGCAGAGCCAGTGGTAGAACGCGTCGACGAGGGTGAAGTCCGCTTTGCAGATGTAGCAGCCGCGGGCGGTGATCAGCTCGCCCGCGAAGGCGCCCTGGGCCGTCGAGACGAGCGGGATGCCGGCGGTCTCGTCGTCGATCCGCATCGCCGAGCCGGTCGCCGTACTCTCGATGATCGCCTGGTCGTGGGCCTGCCTGATCTCGCGGATCTCGGCGCGGCGGGCCTTCTTGATCAGCTTGTACATGTACGACGCCGCGCGCTTGACCGTCCGGATGTCGTCGTGGTCCGGGGGCAGCGTCGGGAGCTGGGCCAGCACCTTGAGGGTGATGGCCAGCTCGTCGGGGTCGATCCGGGTCACCGGTTGGTCAGTCACCGGCGGATTCTCCCATCCGAGGCGCGGTTGCCCGCATTCGTCGCTCCGCTGCGCGCGTGGGCCGCGCGGCGGCGGGGGGGCCGTTGTCAGGCGGGACCGATCGCCTGCTCACGGTGAACTGCAGTGTCTTTGCAGGTGAGACGCGCCCTCACGGTTCGGCCCGAGGTAGCGGTGGCATGATCACGGGCGGGCGTGGGTACTGCGCGGACGCCCGGCCGCCCGGTCGGGGGACCGGACGCCGGGAGGTCGCGCATGGGGGCGCGAGCGCGTACGCCGAGGGTGGTGGCCGGGCTCATGGCCGGGGTGCTGATCGGGCTGCTGGTGGGGCTGGCCGGCTGTGGGCTGGTGCCGTCGCGGCCCGAGGCTGACGACTGGGTCGCCTCCGCTCGGCAGTCGCTCGACGACACCGCGAGCGAGGTGGCCACGGTGGGGCTCGTGGTCGAGCAGGAACAGCAGGACCGGCTGCCCGCGTCGTACGCCGCTGTGGTCGCCGCGCGGAGTGAGGCTGCGGCGGGTACAGCGGCCGACGGCATCACCGCTCAGCAGCCGCCAGACTCCAAGCGCCAGGAGTACGACGCGGTCGCGGCCGCTCTCGGCGACGCGGCCGACCTGGTGGCCGAGACCCGGATCGCCTTGGTCGACCACGACACCGCCGCCTATCCGCGCCTGGCCGAGCGGCTGTCGAGGATGGAGCGGCGCCTCGCGCAACTGGCCACGAGCGTGGGCCGATGAAGAGGTACCTCCAGGTCGCGCTCGGGATCCTGACCGCCATCGGCGGCTTCGTCGATATCGGCGACCTGGTGACCAACGCTCAGGTCGGCGCGCGGTTCGGGATGAGCCTGGGCGGCGTGGTGGTACTCGGCGTACTCGGCATCTGCGTGTACGCCGAGATGTCCGGCCGAGTGGCGGCGGTCAGCGGCCGGGCCACCTTCGACCTGGTCCGCGAGCGCCTCGGTCCGCGGGTCGGGCTGCTCAACCTGGCGGCCTCGATGGCCGTCACGTTCCTGACCTTCGTCGCCGAGATCGGCGGCGTCGCGCTGGCGCTCGAGCTGGTCAGCTCGGTGAGCGAGGTGCTGCTGGTGCCGTTCGTGGGCGGCCTGGTGTGGGTGATCCTGTGGCGCGCGAAGTTCAGCCCGATGGAGAACACCCTCGGCCTGGCCGGGCTGGCGCTGGTGGTCTTCGCGGTCGCGCTGTGGCAGCTCGGCCCGGACTGGGGTGCGCTCGGACACCAGCTGGCCACAGCCGACAAGCCGGCCGGTGAGGCCTGGACGACCTACGCCTACTACGCGGTGGCGCTATTCGGTGCGGCGATGACGCCGTACGAGGTGTTCTTCTTCTCCTCCGGCGGCGTCGAGGAGAGGTGGACCGCGAAGGACCTCGGGGTGATGCGGGCCAACGTGTTCATCGGGTTCCCGCTCGGCGGCGCGCTGTCGCTGGCGATCGCCGGGTGCGCCGCGCTGGTGCTGCAGCCGGCGGGCGTCACCGTGGACGCGCTGGGCCAGGTGGGCCTGCCGGTGGCAGTCGCGCTCGGCAAGGTCGGCGTCGCGGTCGCGGTGATCGGCTTCGTCGCGGCAACCTTCGGAGCGGCCTGCGAGACGGGGCTCGGAGTCGGGTACAGCATCGCGCAGTACTTCGGCTGGCAGTGGGGCAAGTTCGTCAAGGCGGACCGGGCGGCGCCGTTCCACGCCGTACTCCTGCTGTCGTCGCTGGCCGCGGTCGGCGTTCTGCTGACCAGCGTCGACCCGATCGTGGTGACCGAGCTGTCGGTGGTGTTCTCCGCGCTCGCGCTTCCGCTGACCTACTTCCCGATCCTTGTCGTCGCCAACGATCCCGACTACCTCGGCGAGCACACCAACGACAGGCTGGCGAATCTCCTCGGAGTCTTCTATCTCGTGGTGCTGAGCTTCCTGTCGGCAGCCGCGCTGCCGCTGCTGGTGATCACGAAGATGGGGCAGTAATGGACCGACCCGACCGGCTCAGCCGCCCTATGGACGCCGTACTCCACCTGCTTGACCGGCAGATCATCGACCGCGACGGCCTGTTCGCGGGCAAGGTGGACGACCTCGAGCTCACCGAGTACGACGATCGCACGCTGCGGCTGACCGCCCTCCTGGTCGGGCCTCCGGCGCTGCTCCCGCGACTCGGCGGCCGGCTCGGCGGCTGGCTGCTGGACATGTGGCGGGAGCTCGGCGTGACCCGCGCCGACCGGGACGCTCCGGGGCGGATCGACCTCGCCGACGTCGAGCACCTCGGCAGCGGGGTCACCCTCAACCGGCCGCGGGCCGCGCTGGTCCGCACCCAGGGCGAGCCGGTGGCTGGGACGGTTCGGCGGCGGCTCGGCGACCTGCTCGGTATGGAGGTGCGCGGCCCTGCTGGCGTACGTGTGCGTGGCCGGGTGATCGACGTCCGGGTCGCGTCAGGGCGGCCGCGGGGCGGGCGGTACGTCGTCGCGCGTTCCCTGGTGGTGAGCCGGGGACGGCCGGGCTCGCTGCTCGGCTACGATCGGGCGTCGGTGAGCCGGCCGGTGGTGGTCGACCGGGTGATCAGCTGGCTGCATCGACACACGGGTGAGCTCGACCTGGCCGACGTCGTGCGGATCGACTGGGAGGCACGCGTCGTACACGCGACGGCGGAGCCGGGACCGCTGCGTGCCGAGGACGACCGCGGGTGAATCGGTTCCACGACGAGGCGGCGGCCGAGGCCAATCGTCCTCCCAGGGGTTGGGTTGCCGGCGGATCAGTCTTAGATTAGGGACGGAGCAAACGCCCCCGCGGCAGGACCCCGCGGGACATCGGTGGCCAAGAAACCCGCCACCGCCAGGCTCGGATTCCGGGAGGCCTGATGGCAACCCAGATCGGTTCGCGGACCTCCGCGGACTCCCCGTGTCACCGAGAGGAACGTATCCGGCTCACCCGCGAAGTGCTGTGTCGTGCCGCGACCTGTGACGGGTCCGAGCGGTCCGCACTTCTCAACCAGGCGATCACGCTGAACCTGCCGGTCGCCCGCTCGATCGCCCAGCGCTTCCGCAACCGGGGCGAGTCGGTCGAGGACCTCGAACAGGTGGCCTACCTGGCCCTGACCCGCGCCGTACACGGCTTCGATGCGGGGCGGGGCGAGGACTTCCTCGCCTTCGCCGTACCGACGATCCGCGGCGAGCTCAAGCGGCACTTCCGCGACCTCGGCTGGATGGTGCGGCCGCCACGACGGATCCAGGAGATCCAGGCGGTGGTCGCGCCCGCGATCGAGGAGCTCACCCAGGAGCTGAGTCGGTCGCCGCGGATCGCGGAGATCGCCGACCGGATCGAGCGGGCCGAGGACGAGGTGGGTGAGGCGCTGGCCTGCCAGGGCTGCTTCACGCCCGACTCCCTCGACGACCGCGGGCCCGACGACGACGGCCGCCCCGTCTCCGCCCTCCTCGGTGAGGCCGAACCCGGCTTCGAACGGGCGGAGGCGGTGACCATCCTGGGTCCGGCGTGTCGTGAGCTGAAGCCGCGCGACCGGCGGATCCTGTTCCTGCGGTTCTTCCTCGGGCGGACCCAGGAGGAGATCGCTCAGGAGCTCGGAGTCACCCAGATGCAGGTGTCGCGGCTGCTCAGCCGGATCCTGCGCAACCTGCGCGAGAGCGTGGCGGACGCCGGTGACGGCCCGGTCGACACCGAGGCCAAGCGCCGCAAGGTCGCGGCCTGAACGCTCACGCAACTCACCCCATTTCGGACCTTTCGGACATGGGGCGGGCGCGTCACACTGTCCGAGTGAGGTCACCGCGGCAGCTCCGGCAGACCGGTCGCTTCGTGTACGACGTCGTGGCCGACACGTGGTCGTGGGACGACGACGTGTTCCGCATCCACGGCCACGAGCCGGGCAGCATCGAGCCCACGACCGACCTGATCCTGCGAAGCAAGCACGAGGCGGACCGGGACCGCGTGCGGGCCGAGCTCGAGGCCGCGGTGCGGTCGGGTGCGCCGTTCAGCATCTACTTCCGGATCCGGACCGTAGACGGTGAGCCGCGCCGCGTCGTACTCGTGGGGGAGGGGCGTCGCGACGCCGATGGTGCGGTGATCGAGCTGCGCGGCTACTACCTCGACCTCACCCCCGACTTCAACGCCGAGACCGAGCGGTCGGCCAACCTCGCGGTGGCCGCGTCGGCGGAGAGCCGGGCCGCGATCGAACAGGCCAAGGGCGCGTTGATGCTGGCCTACGGGCTGGATGCGGACGCGGCGTTCGCGATGCTCCGATGGTGGTCGCGCAGCCGGGGCGTGAAGGTGCGCGACATCGCCGACGGGCTGCTGGCCCTGGTGGCGGAGGGCAACTTCACCAACGCCGGACTGCGCCGCGTACTCGATGACCTGCTCGACGACCTGACCTCGGAAGAGGTTTCCTCGGCCCACCCCGTTTGAGGAGGCGGACTCCTGGTCACTGACTCCCAATGGCTGAGAGGAGGAGTCATGCCAGGACGCAAGCCAGGACCCAGCGTCAAGGACCCCGAGCTCTATGAAGAGCTGCGCGAGGACGGCGCCAGCAAGGAGAAGGCAGCCCGGATCGCCAACGCCGCGGCCAAGGAGGGCCGCTCGAAGGTCGGCGAACGCGGCGGCAAGCACGGCTCGTACGAGGACTGGACCGTCGACGAGCTCCGTGACCGCGCCAGCGAGATCGGCATCGAGGGCCGCTCCCACATGGACAAGGACGAGCTGATCAGGGCTCTTCGCAACCACTGAACCGCTTCACAGTGACCCACGCGCCGTGGGGATCGGGCAACCGTACGCCGTGCCCCCGACCCCACGGCGTCGTCAGGGTGGGGTGCAAGTTTCCCCGGATATCCGGGGAAACTTTCGGTTGTCAGGGACTGCAACCCCTGACAACCGTCAGAACACCCGGATATCCGGGGAAACTTGCAGCCCCCCTCACGGCGGAGGCGGGCCGACCGCGAGCTCGCTGCCACGGCGTACGGCGATGGGTACGACGACCAGCAGCCCGACCAGCACCACCAGCATCACGACGCCGACCCCGATCGCGGTCGCCCGAGTGGTGACCACGTCGAAGATCAGGACGGCGATCCCGGTGATCAGCAGCGAGATCAGGACCAGCACCAGCTGCGTGACAAGGTGCCCGGTGTCGACCAGCCGCTCCTTGACGTGCCGCCGGAACAACACCCGGTGCACGCTGATCGGCGTCAGCGTCAGCCCGATGGTCAGCGCGGCCAGCAGCACCAATCCCAGGTAGAGCCCGGTCGCGAAGCCGTCCAGGTCGGCGAACTTCTGCTGGAACGGCAACGTGAGCAGGAACCCCGCGATCAGCTGTACGCCGGTCTGGGCGACCCGGAGCTCCTGCAGCAGCTCCACCCAGTTGCGGTCGAGGCGCTGACCGCGGGACTCGCCGCGGTCATTCTCGGGAGCGGTGTCCTCGGGAGCGGTGTCGTCGGGAGCAGTGTCGTCGGCGGGCTCCGCTACCTCCTCCCCGACGTCATCCTCGACGTCCTCGCTCAGATCGCGCTCGCCCCGGTCGCTCATGTCGACTCCTTCCTGTGATGGCTGCACCGGAGCGGTACCCGAGGATCCGCCCGGGCATGCCGAGGCCGGTTGCCAGGCGTCCGGCGCGGGGTGACGATGGCGGGTGGGAGTGGGAGGAACATCAGTGAAGCTGGTCCGGATCTGTTGTGCCGCGTTGCTGGGGGTGCTGGTCGTCGTACCGATGGCGGAGGCGGCCGAGGCCAGCGCCAGGCCCGGCAAGCCGGTGACCGTGATGACGCGCAACCTCTATCTGGGCGCGGACATCAACCGGCCGGTGAACGCCGCGCTGACCGCGCAGGACGAGGGCAAGACCGCTCAGGAGATCCTGGTGGCGCTGGCCAACGCCACCCACGTGACCCGGGGGATCGTCGACCAGACCGACTTCCCGGTCCGCGCCGGGCTGCTGGCCGGCGAGATCGCGCGCACCCAGCCCGACCTGATCGGCCTGCAGGAGGTCGCCCTCTGGCGCTCGGGCCCGCTGCAGCTGGACCGGGTCGGCGTACCGAACGCGACCACGGTCGACTACGACTTCCTCCAGATCCTGCTCGACGAGCTGGCCGCCCGCGGTGAGGAGTACGTCGCGGTCTCGGTCGGCAACCGGGCCGACGTGGAGGCGCCGAGCTTCACGGGCAGCCCGTTCGACGACACCATGGGCGTGGATGCGCGAGACATCCGGCTGACCATGCGCGACGTCGTACTCATGCACGTCGAGGACGGCCTGACGGCCACCGGGACCGCTGACCAGATCTACGCACACAACCTCGCGGTGTCGGTGGTGGGCGTGACGATGCGGTTCGACCGCGGCTACCAGTGGGTGGACGTGCGGGCGGGGGCGAGGTCGTTCCGGTTCGTCAACACGCACCTGGAGGCGTTCAGCTCGGATCTGGCACTCGCCCAGGCGGCCGAGCTGCTGGCCCACGCCCCAACGACCGACCGGACCACGGTCTTCGTCTGCGACTGCAACTCCGACCCGCTCAACCACTCGATCAAGCCGACGGACCACGTGCCGCACTCGGCGCCGTACGACCTGATCACGGGCACCTTCACCGACGAGTGGCTGCGCTGGGCGCCGGCCGCCGAGGGCTGGACTTCCGGGCTCTCCGAGCTGGTCAACGACTCGACGGCCGACGGCTTCGACCACCGCATCGACATGATCTTCGGACGTACGGCGAGCGGCGGCCCGCTCGCCGTGGACCGCGGCGAGGTGACCGGCACCGACGTCGCCGACCGCGACCCGGCCACCGGGCTGTGGCCGTCCGACCACGGCGGCGTCGTACTCCGGTTGCGCGGGATGTGAGCCCCAGCGCGACCGGAGTACGTCGCTCTACCCGGCGGCGGCCGCGAACGGCGCGGCCGCGCCGTAGATCTTGTAGAGCGCGAACGGCCCGGCCTGGAACATGCTGCACCGGTCGTCGAAGAGCTGCGTCGCGCGCGCGTCCGACATCCCCGCCCCATAGCCGTACGGCGCTCCCTGATCGCTGAGCCCGTCGATCGGCCCGGTGGCGAAGTTCCGGATCCGCTGGACCATCCCGAGCCGGTGTGCGTCGTCGGCCTGCCGCCACCAGCTACACGTGAACGAGCTCAGCCGCCCCAGCGAAGCCGCGGCCTCGACGCCGTCGACAACCTCGACGGGCGCCGGCGCGATCGTCGAGACCACGGAGTCGAACATGGTCGCGAGCCAGTCGTCGTACGGCGAGCAGAGCCGCGGCGCCAGGCCCTGCGCACAGATCGCGTCGAACTCCTCGGCCTGTAGCCCGGTGGTCACGTCCGACAACGGCAGCGGCGAGCCGCTGCCGGGCTTCTCCGGCGTGGTCGCCCACGAGCAGACCGTCGAGTTGCCGGCCGGGTAGCCGGACACGGTGAAGCCGGCCAGGCAGGCCACCAGCTCGCTCTCGTTGACCGGGTCGCCGGTCCCGATGCTGGTTCCGGGCGCCGTACCTCCGGCGCAGTCGGGCAGCAGCAGCGGCGACGTGGTGACCGACCTGCCGGGCGCGGCGGTGTTGTCCCACCAGCAGTTGCCGGTATTGCCCGGGAAGCTGTCCCACCAGAAGTCCAGGCCGTTGGGGAGTACGCCGCCGCGCGGCCCGAGCCCCATCGTGTTGTGGTGGAAGCGGTTGTCGTACGACGTCGTGGTCGCGGCCGGATCGCAGCCCGGCACCGGCGTGGAGCTGCCCACCGGGGGCGGCCCACAGACGGTCGCGTCCGGCACCGCGAACAGCATCACCCCGCGCCGCCAGTTGTCGTAGAACCGGTTGTAGCGCAGCACGTTGGCGTTGCCGCCGGCCAGCCACAGCCCGGTGCCGACCGGAGCCGCGATGAACGGCGCGACGTCGGAGCCGGCCACGAACGGGTTGAAGTTGTTGTCGAAGAAGCTGTTGTGCTCGATCACGTTGCCGTGCTGCGGGAAGCCCGGGTGGCCGGGCGCGGTGAAGACGTCGGTCGTGTAGCCCAGGGCGTTGTCGTAGAAGTTGTTGTGGGTGACCAGGGTCCCGTGGCTGTTGGTGCCCGAGAAGCCGCCGGTGTTGTGGTGGCTGTCGCAGTAGCGGACCACCTGGCTGTAGCGGTAGGTCGGGTAGAACCTCAGGTAGCGGTGGTCCGTGGTGTCCGCGCCGGCGCCCGGGTAGATCCCGGAGTCGCCGTTGCCGGCAGCGTCGCAGTTCGAGATGACGCCGTTGTCCTCGACGAAGGTGAGGACGCCGTACCCTCCGGCGTAGTAGGCCTTGAACCGGTCGAAGAGGTAGCCATCGGTCTCGAGGATGTAGATGTCGTGCTCGCGGGCGTGCCGCACGGTCACGTTGCGCAGCACGAACCCGTCGGCCCGGTCGACGAAGATGCCGACGTCCTTCTTGTGGCCGACCGCCGAAGGCCCGCCGTCGCCGGCGGACGCGTCGCCCGCCTCCACGATCACGTCGTCGGCGCTCACGCCGGAGCCCTCGAGCTGGAGGTTGCAGCGGATGCAGCGCCCGGCGTTGGGGATGCCGTGCCGGTCGGTGCGCGGCGGGTCCGGCACCGGCCCGGTGTCCGAGCCGCGGCCGATCACGGCGACCAGGTTGGCGTCGTTGGGGCAGTGCAGCTGGTAGTCGTGGGAGAGCGCGCCGGGGTCGCCGCTGTCGGACTTGGTGAGGTACCTGGCGCAGGCCGGGTCGTTGGTGGGCTGCTTGCGGGAGTGCGGCTCGGTGTAGATGCCGGGCATCACGACCACCCGGTCGTTGTTGCCCGACGCGGTCACGGCCGCCTGGATCTGGTGGTAGCCGCAGCGGCTGAACATCCGCCGGTTGACGTCGATGAGCGCCTTGGCCCGGGCCGCGGTGAGGGACCGGTGCGCGGTCGGCCGCACGTAGTAGCCGTGGTCGAGCGCTCGTCGTACCGACGCCTTGAGCCGGGTCAGCGAGTCGGCCTGGCAGACCACCCGGGTCCGGCCGGGCTTGGACTCGTCGAGCGCCGAGGCGAGCGAACGAGCAGTCGGTACGGCGCCGCCGGCGCACGGCGCGACGTGACAGTCGGGCCGCGGATCCGGCCAGTACGACGGCCGCTCGACATGGGCGCTCGCGATGGACGGCGCGAACAGCACGCCCAGCGCGCCGATCAGAACAATCATGAGGACACGACGCACGGCGTACTCCTTCGGCCATGGTTACCGGCCGGTATGGCCGGGATGCCGGGGTTAACGACGGATTGTGGCGGTTCGTTATGGATTCAGTACCGAGTTTTTGGGCGGTCGCCCGAGTCGACGGTGGCGGGTTTCAGGCGTCAGACGCCGGAGAACCACCGCTGTCGACTGGCGCGTCTGCGGGGCATGTCGGCCGGTATGTCGGGTGGGCTCACGACCGCTGTCGGGTGAGCGTGGCATGCTGCCGGGCGTGGGCCTGTATCTCCATCGCGCCGAGCGCACCGACCTCCTGGCCGACGGGCTGGCGGGGCTGCTGTCGACGCCGCTGGAGGACCCGTTCGCGGAGGAGGTCGTGGTCGTCCCGGCCAAGGGCGTGGAGAGGTGGCTGGCGCAGCGGCTCTCGCACCGGCTCGGCACCGGCGCCGGTGATGGGACGGGCAACGGGACGGGCAACGGGGCGGGCAGCGCGACCGGGGACGGGGTCTGCGCAGGGGTGCGGTTCCTGTCGCCGCGGTCGCTGGTCTCGCTGCTGCTCGGCCGCGAACGCGACGACCCCTGGGACCCCGACCGGATGGTCTGGCCGCTGCTCGAGGTGGTCGACGCCGCGCTCGACGAGCCCTGGTGCGCCACCCTGGCCGCCCATCTCGGTCACGGCGTCGCGGGTGAGGAGGGCGAGCTGCGGCGCAACCGGCGCTACTCGGTAGGTCGGCGGCTGGCCGGCCTGTTCGCGTCGTACGCCGTCCAGCGGCCGACGCTCCTCACCGACTGGCGCAGCGGCAACTCGGGGGGCCGGGCCACCGACGGCGCCGGTGCCGCGCTGGACGACGACCTGGCCTGGCAGCCGGAGCTCTGGCGCCGGCTGGTCGAGCGGGTGGGCGAGCCGCCGGACCTCCGGCACACGAAGACCCTGGCCCGGCTGGCCGACGGCGCCACGGATGCTGACGAGGGGCTGGACCTGCCGTCGCGGCTGTCGCTCTTCGGCCACACCCGGCTGCCGAATACCGAGGTCGAGCTGCTCCGGGCGCTGGGTCGGGCGCGCGACGTACACCTCTGGCTGCCGCAGGCCTCGCCCCGGCTGTGGGACGAGCTCGCCGATCTCCAGTCCGACCGGGCCGGGCCGATCCCGCGCGCCGACGACACCTCGGCCGAGCGGGTCCGGCACCCGTTGCTGGCCTCGCTGGGCCGCGACAGCCGCGAGCTCCGCCGCACCTTGTACGACGTCGCGCCCGCCCCATCGTCGAGCCCGGCCACCGAGGCGGCCCAGTCGGCGGGCGAGTCGGCCCAGTCACCGGACACGTTGCTCGGCTGGCTGCAGTCCGACCTGCGCGCCAACCGCGCGCCCGACGCGGAGACCAGGGCGAGCCGGCGGTTCGACAAGGGAGACCGCAGTCTGACCGTGCACGCCTGCCACGGCCCGGCCCGGCAGGTCGACGTGCTCCGCGAGGTGCTGGTCGGGCTGCTCGAGGACGACCCGACGCTGGAGCCCCGCGACATCTTGGTGATGTGTCCCGACATCGAGACCTACGCGCCGCTGGTCGCGGCCGGGTTCGGGCTGGCCGGCGTGGTCGACGACGAGACGGGGCATCCGGCGCACCGGCTCCGGGTCCGGCTGGCCGACCGGGCGCTGACCAGCACCAACCCGCTGCTCGGGGTGGCCGCCCGGCTGGTCGAGCTGAGCGGCGGGCGGGTGACCGCGACCGACGTACTCGACCTGGCGGCGGCCGAGCCGTGTCGCCGGCGGTTCCGGTGGAGCGACGACGACCTGGCCCGGGCCACCACCTGGGTGGCCGAGGCCGGCATCCGGTGGGGGATCGACCGGGAGGGGCGGGCGTCCTACTCGATGGACGGGTTCGGCCACAACACCTGGCGCGCCGGCCTCGACCGGATCCTGCTCGGCGTCGCGATGAGCGGTGACGACCACCGGCACCTCGGCCGCGGGCTGCCGCTCGACGACGTGGGAAGCGGTGACATCGCGTTGGCGGGACGGCTGGCGGAGTACCTGCACCGGCTCGAGGACTGTCTCCGCGCCCTCGGGCGGTCGGACACGGTGGCCACCTGGATGGCGGCGCTGGAGGCCGGCGTACGCGCGCTGACCGACGTACCCACGGCCGACGCGTGGCAGGTGCCGCAGTTCGAGCGCGAGCTGGCCCGGGCCGTCGAAGCGGCGGGCCAAACCAAGGGGGAGGGTGGGTCGGTCCCGATGCGGCTCGCCGACGTGCGCGCGCTGCTGACCTCGCGGCTCGCGGGTCGGCCGACGCGGGCCAACTTCCGGACCGGCACGCTGACCGTCTGCACGATGGTGCCGATGCGGTCGGTGCCGCACCGGGTGGTGTGCCTGCTGGGGCTGGACGACGGGCTGTTCCCGCGGACGGCCTGGGTCGACGGCGACGACGTACTCGCGCGGCGGCCGCTGACCGGCGAACGCGACGTGCGCAGCGAGGACCGCCAGCTGCTCCTCGACGCGATCCTGGCCGCGCGCGAGACGCTGGTGATCACCTACACCGGCGCCAACGAGCACTCGGGGGCGATCCGCCCGCCCGCCGTACCCCTGGGGGAGATCCTGGACGCCGTCGACCGGACGGCGGCCGAGCCGGTGCGTGAGCGAGTGCTGATCCGCCACCCCCTGCAGCCGTACGACGCCCGCAACCTCACTGCCGGCGCGCTGACCGGGGAGCGGGCCTTCAGCTTCGACCGGGCCGCCCTGGCGGGCGCGACGGCGGCGGCGGGCCCGCGCGCACCGAAGCCGGCGTTCCTGGTCGGGCCGCTCGCGCCGGCGCCGAGGGGCGACGTCAACCTCGCCGACCTGAAGCGGTTCCTGGGTCATCCGGTGCGGGAGTTCCTGCGCGCCCGGCTCGATGTGTCGTCGCCGCGGGAGGCCGAGGAGGTGCTCGACGCGATCCCGATCGACCTCGACGCGCTGGAGCTGTGGGGCGTGGGCGACCGGTTGCTGCGGGAGGTGCTGGCCGGCCAGGACCCGGTCGCGGTGATGACCGCCGAACAGCTCCGCGGCACGCTCCCGCCCGGGGCGCTGGGCACCAAGGCGCTGACCACGGTGGCTGAGGAGTCGCAGCGGCTCTTCGCGCGCACCGCCGACCTGCGCGCCGGCACGCCCCGCACGCTGGATGTCGAGGTCGACCTGGGGGAGGGCCGCCGGCTGACCGGCACGGTCACCGGCATCCACGGCAACAAGCTGGTCTCGCTCGGCTACAGCCGGCTCAAGGCCCGCCAGCGGCTGAGCTCGTGGGTCGACCTGCTCACGGTCACCGCGGCGTACCCGGACGAGAGCTGGACCGCCCACGCCGTCGGCCGCGACCGCGCCGGCCCGAAGCGCGCGCTGGCCGGCCCGGTCGACCACACCGCGGTCGACCGGCTCCGCGAGCTGGTCGAGCTGTACGACGAGGGGTTGCGCGCCCCCCTTCCCGCGCCGCTGGCGACCGCCTGCGCCTGGGCCGAGGCGCACGCCCGCGAGCTGCGCGGCGACGACCGCTCGCCCACCCACGCGGCCGCCCGCGAGTGGGTGACCGACCCCAACAACGCCTACGGCATCACCGGCGAGGACCAGGACCCCGCGCACGTCCGGGTGTACGGCGACCGCGCGCCGATCGAGTCGCTGCTCGACGCCGGGCTGGCGTCGTACGCCTGGCGGATCTGGGAGCCGCTGCTCTCCGGGGCGGAGCGGGTGGGGCCACTGTGAACAGTGGACTCAGTGGTGGGGTGAGCGCCGGCGTGCGGTCGCGGGCGGTCACGCCGGCCGAGATGGAGCCGTTCGACATCTGCGGCCCGCTGCCCACCGGCACCACGCTGCTGGAGGCGAGCGCCGGCACCGGCAAGACCTGGACGATCGGCGCGCTGGTGGCCCGCTACGTCGCCGAGGGGGTCGCCCGGCTCGACGAGATGCTGGTGGTGACCTTCGGCCGGGCGGCGTCCCAGGAGCTTCGGGAGCGGGTGCGCGCCCAGCTGGTCGAGGTCGAGTACGCG
>DASXRJ010000162.1:0-6920 GCA_036506675.1 Nocardioides sp.
TGCCAGAACTCGCTCACGGTGGCGTGGACGGTCGCCCGATTCACCTGACCTGGCGGGACGGTGGAGTGGATCATGCCGCCGGTCTCGCCTTCGATCAGGTACCGGATCTCGGCCCCGGCAGGTGAGCGGCCATCCGGGGTGGAGGGGAACGAGCGGGTCTGCATGGAGAACCTCCGTGTGCTTCCAAGCATTATCCCCACACGGACGCCTGGGTAGCAGACCGCTCAACAAGCATGAGCGGTCGGTTCCTGTCTCCCGCACGATCGGAACGCAGGTCACAGCCGCTCGATGATGGTCACGTTGGCCTGGCCGCCGCCCTCGCACATGGTCTGCAGTCCGTAGCGGCCGCCGGTGCGTTCGAGCTCGTTGAGGAGCGTGGTCATCAGCCGGGTGCCGGTGGCGCCGATCGGGTGGCCCAGCGCGATGCCACCGCCGTTGACGTTTACCTTCTCGTGCGGCGCACCGGTCTCCCGCATCCACGCGAGTACGACGCTCGCGAACGCCTCGTTGCACTCGAACAGGTCGATGTCGTCGATCGTCATGCCGGCCTTCTCCAGCGCGTACGCCGTCGCCCGGATCGGACCGGTCAGCATCCAGACCGGGTCGTCGCCGCGGACCGACAGGTGGTGGATGCGGGCCCGCGGCTCGAGGTCGTGCTCGGCCAGCCCGCGACCGGAGGCGATCAACACGGCCGACGCCGCGTCGCTGATCTGCGAGGCGACCGCCGCGGTGATCAGGCCGCCTGGGGCAAGCGGCTCGAGCGCCGCCATCTTCTCCAGCGAGGTGTCGCGCGGGCACTCGTCGACCTCGAAGCGAGACCCGTCGGGCAGCTCGACGGGCGCGATCTCGCCGGCGAACCGCCCCTCGGCGATCGCGGCCCGAGCCCGCTCGTGCGAGGCCAGCGCGAACCGCTCCATCTCCTCGCGGGTGATCCCCCACTTCTCGGCGATCAGCTCCGCACTGCGGAACTGCGAGACCTCCTGGTCGCCGTACCGGGCGAGCCAGCCGGGCGACTCGGCGAACGGCGTCGTGAAGCCGTACGGCGTTGCCACCAGCATCGCGGCCGAGATCGGGATCGCGCTCATGTTCTGCAGGCCACCGGCGACCACGAGGTCCTGGGTGCCGGACATGACCCCCTGCGCCGCGAAGTGCACGGCCTGCTGCGACGACCCGCACTGCCGGTCGATGGTCACGCCAGGCACCTGGTCGGGCAGGCCGGCCACCAGCCACGCCGTACGCGCGACGTCGCCGGCCTGGGAGCCGATGGTGTCGCAGCAACCCATGATCACGTCATCGACGGCACCCGGGTCGACGCCCGTCCGCGACATCAAGGCAGACAGGACGTGGGCGCCCAGGTCCGCCGAGTGCATCGACGCGAGGGACCCGCCGCGCCGGCCGACCGGCGTACGGACGGCGTCGACGATGAAGGCTTCGTACTGTCTCATCGTGCGATCCCGTCCAGGAGAATGGCGAGATACTGGTCGGCCACGGTCTCGTGGGTCAGCGGGCCGCCGGGGCGGTACCACCGGACCGCCACCCACACGGTGTCGCGGATGAAGCGGTAGACCAGCTCGATGTCGAGGTCCGTGCGCAGGACGCCGCCCTGCACGCCTTCCTCGAGCAGCGCGATCCACACCGCCCGCGACTGGGCGTTGCGCTCGGCGAGATAGCCGAACCGGTCGAAGGTGCCGAGGTAGTCGGCCTCGTTCTGGAAGATCGCGACCTCGGCGTGATGCTGGTCGATGGCCGCGAAGGAGAGGCGCACGGCCTCCTCGATCTTCGCCCGCGGGTCGAGATCGCCGGCGAGTACGTCGTCGTACGCGGCGAAGAGCTCCTCCTGGAAGGTCGACAGGATCTCGTCGACCATCGCCTCCTTGGAGTCGAAATGGTGATAAAGCGACCCACTCAGGATGCCGGCGGCGTCGGCGATGTCGCGGACGGTGGTGTTCTTGAACCCCTTCTCCGCGAAGAGGTTGGCGGCGATGCCCAGCAGCTCGGCGCGCCGGCTGGTCTCCGTTGTCGCAGGCGTCGTCGAAGGGGTCGTCGCAGGGGTCGTCGAAGGGGTCGGGGTCGTCATCTCAGGCTCTCCACTCAAGCATGCTGACTGCTCACGGACACGACCTCACCGGTGAGGTACGACGAGTAGTCACTCGCCAGGAACATCATCACGTTGGCCACCTCCCACGGCTCGGCGGCCCGCCCGAACGCCTCTCGCTGCTTGAGCTCGGCCAGCAGCTCGTCGCTGGTGACCTTGGCCAGGAACGGGTGCATCGCGAGCGACGGCGCCACCGCGTTGACCCGGATGCCGTGCGGCGCCAGGTCGAGCGCGGCGCAGCGGGTCAGCGCCATCACCCCGGCCTTCGCGGCCGCATAGTGCGCCTGCCCCTCCTGGGCCCGCCAGCCGATCACGGAGGCGTTGTTGACGATCACGCCCTTGGTGCCCGCGGTCCGCATCCGGTTGCCCGCGGCGCGCACGCAGCGGAAGGTGCCGGTCAGCGTGGCGTCGAGGACCTTGGTCCACTCCTCGTCGGTCATCTCGAGTACGCCGGCCGTGCCGCCCAGCCCCGCGTTGTTGACCATCACGTCGACCCCGCCGAACTCGTCGGCGGCGTCGAGCAGGGCGGTCACCTGGGCCTCCTGGGTGACGTCGCAGACGAGCCGGCGGACCCGATCGGCGCCGTACTCGCCTGCCAGCGTCGCCTCGGCCTCGGCCAGCCGGCGCTCGTGGGTGTCGCTGAACACCACCGCCTTCGCGCCCTCCTCGAGCGAACGGCGTACGACGGCGGCGCCGATGCCCGCACCGGCCGCGGCCGTCACCACGACGACCTTGCCGGTGAGCAGGCCGTGCCCGGCGACGTACTCGGGGGTCGGCTGTTCGGGACGGACGGCGGTCATTCAGGCTCCCTTGGTCTCGCTCTGCTCCTCGCGCGGCTTCGGCTCGCGAGGCAGGCCGAGCACGCGCTCGGCGAGGATGTTGCGCTGGATCTCGTCGCTGCCGCCGTAGATGGTGTCGGCCCGCGAGAAGAGGAAGAGGCGCTGCCAGCGATCCAGGTCGTACGGCGGTCGCACGGTCAGGCTGTCGGGGCCGATGATCTCCATGGCGAGCTCGCCGAGCCGGCGGTGCCAGTTGCTCCACACCAGCTTCGCGATCGACGCGGCGCCCCCGCCCGCCTCGGAGCCCTCGCCCGCGGTGGCCGAGGCCAGCATCCGCACCGCGTTGGCCCGCATCACCAACAGCTCGACCTTCGACCGGGCCAGCCGGTCGCGCAGGACCGGGTCGTCGATGGCGCCGTTGGCCTGGGCGAGCGCCACGACCCCCTCGAACTCGCGCGCGAAGCCCACCTGCTGACCCAGCACCGACACTCCGCGCTCGAAGCCGAGCAGACCCGTCGCCACCCGCCAGCCCTGTCCGACCTCGCCGACGACCAGGTCGGCATCGGTGCGCACGCCGGTGAAGAAGACCTCGTTGAACTCCGAGCCGCCGGTGATCTGCTCGATCGGCCGGATCTCGACACCGGGCTGGTCCAGCGGCACCAGCAGGAACGACAGCCCGGCCTGCCGGCGCGTGCCCGGCTCGGTGCGGGCGATCACGAAGCACCACTGCGAGAAGTGCGCCAGCGAGGTCCAGGTCTTCTGCCCGTCGACGACCCAGGAGTCCCCGTCGAGCCGCGCCTTGGTGCTCACGCTCGCCAGGTCGGAGCCGGCGCCCGGCTCGGAGTAGCCCTGGCACCACAGCTCCTCGACCGCCCGGATGCCCGGCAGGAACCGGCGTCGCTGCGCCTCGGTGCCGAAGGCGATCAGGGTCGGGCCGAGCAGGTGCTCGCCGACGTGGTTGACGGTGGCCGGCGCGTCGGCCCGCGCGTACTCCTCGTGGAAGATCACCTGCTGGCCCAGGCTCAGCCCGCGGCCGCCGTACTCAACGGGCCAGCCGAGGCAGGTCCATCCATGGGCCGCGAGATGTCGGTTCCAGGCCAGCCGCTCCTCATGGGCCTCGTGGTCGCGTCCGGGGCCGCCGAGGCCGCGCAGGGCGCCGAACTCTCCGGCCAGGTGCTCCTCGAGCCAGGTGCGGATCACGGTCCGGAAGGTGGCGTCGGCGCTGGTGTCCACGGCGGCCTCCTTTGCTGTCCTGGAACGTGCGGCTAGGGTAGCCTACCAAGCAACTGTTTGGTTGGCTGGATTGAAGGGAGATCGATGTCCGTCCCGCAGACGCTTCCGGCCGCGCTCCGCGCCGCCGCCGAGGCGTACGCCGCCCGGCCGGCGATCGTCGAAGGCCCGGCCACGGTGACCTTCGCCGAGCTGCACGACCTGGTCCGCGACACCGCGCGCGGCTACCTGGCCCACGGGCTCCGAGCCGGCGGGCGGGTGTGCGTGTGGGGCCCGAACAGCGTCGCCTGGGTGGTGGCCGCGCTTGCCGCCCACTACGCCGGGGGCACGCTGGTGCCGATCAACAGCCGCTACACCGCGCACGAGGCCGCCGAGATCGTCGACCGCACCGGGGCTCAGCTCGTGGTCGTCGACGACGGCTTCCTCGGCCGCACCCAGATCGCCGACCTGCGGTCGGCGTCGGTGCTGGAGTCGGTGCGGGAGATCGTCGACCTCGGGCGGCTCGACCACACCCGGGCGATCGGCGCCGACATCAAGGTCGCCGAGGTCGAGCAGCGCGCCGACGCGGTCTCCCCCGACGACGTGGCCGACATCCTCTTCACCAGCGGCACGACCGGCCGACCCAAGGGCGTGGTCACCGCGCACCGTCAGACCATTGCCGCGGCCGAGGTCTGGGGTCGCACCGGACGTGTCACGGCCGACGACCGCTACCTGGTGATCAGCCCGTTCTTCCACTCCTACGGTTACAAGGTCGGCATCGTGACCGCGCTGCTGACCGGCTGCACGCTCTACCCGGTCGCGACCTTCGACCCCGGCGCCTGCCTGCGGCTGATCGAGCGGGAGCGGATCACGATGGTCCCCGGCGCGCCGACGATCTTCCAGTCGCTGCTCGACCACCCAGACTTCCCGACCACCGACACGTCGTCCTTGCGCTTCGCCAACACCGGCGCCGCCAACGTGCCAGTGGCCCTGGTGGAGCGGATGCAGCGCGAGCTGTCCTTCGAGCTGGTGCTGACCGCGTTCGGCATGACCGAGTGCTGCGTGGCCACCATGTGTCGACCGGGCGATCCCGACGAGGTCGTCGCCACCACCTGCGGCCGCGCGGTCGATGGCGTGGAGGCCCGGATCGCGGACGGCAGCGGAGAGCTGCTGCTGCGCGGGCCGATGGTCATGCAGGGCTATCTCGACGACCCCGCGGCCACCGCCGAGGCGATCGACGCCGACGGCTGGCTGCACACCGGCGACGTGGGCGTGCTCGACGACGACGGCTACCTGCGGATCACCGATCGGCTCAAGGACATGTACATCTGCGGCGGCTTCAACGTCTATCCCGCCGAGGTGGAGCAGGCGCTCGCCCGGCTGGACGGGGTCGCCGATGTCGCCGTGGTCGGCGTACCCGACGAACGGCTGGGCGAGGTCGGCAAGGCCTTCGTCGTACGCCGTGATCCGGGGCTGACCGCGGAGGCCGTGATCGCCTTCGCGCGCGAACGGATCGCCAACTTCAAGGCACCCCGGTCGGTGGAGTTCGTCGGCGTACTCCCCCGCAACCTGTCCGGCAAGGTGCTCAAACACGAGCTGAGGAGCAACTCTTGAGCGACGTCGTTCTCTACCGCGTCGAGGGGCCGGTCGCCCGGATCACCCTGCACAGGCCGGAATACCGCAACGCCCAGAACTCCGCGATGACCTACGCGCTCGACGCGGCGTTCCAGCGCGCCACCGACGACGACGAGGTCGTGGTGATCGTGCTCGACGGGGCCGGCAGCCACTTCTGTGCCGGCCACGACATCGGGACGCCCGGGCGCGACGTCGACGTCGAGTTCGAACGCAAGGCCGTCATCCACTGGACGCATGTCGACAAGAACGGTGGCGACCTGCGCTGGGCCCGCGAGTCCGAGGTCTACCTGGGCATGTGCCGTCGCTGGCGGGAGATCCCCAAGCCGGTGATCGCGATGGTGCACGGCGCCTGCATCGCGGGTGGTCTGATGCTGGCCTGGTCGTGCGACTTCATCATCGCCTCCGACGACGCGTTCTTCTCCGACCCGGTGGTCCGGATGGGCATCCCGGGTGTCGAGTACTTCGCGCACCCCTGGGTGATGAACCCCCGCGCCGCCAAGGAGCTCCTCTTCACCGGTGACCGGTTCACCGCCCAGCGGGCGCTGGAGCTCGGCATGGTCAACCAGGTCGTGCCGCGAGCGTCGCTCGAGGAGACCGTGCTGTCGATGGCCGAGCGGATCGCGCAGATGCCGCGCTTCGGGCTCGCGCTGACCAAGAAGGCCGTCAACCAGGCCGAGGACCTCCAGGGCCTCCGCGCCGGCATGGACTCCGTCTTCGGGCTGCACCACTTCGCGCACGCCCACAACGCCGAGACCTCGGCCGACCCGCTGGGTGGGTTGGACGCGAAGGCGATGGCCGCCAAGGGCACATCGAGCGACTCGGGCGCATGAACCTCGACCTCTCCCCCGCCGAGCTCGCCTTCCAGGCCGAGGCCCGTGCCTGGCTCGCCGCCAACGTGCCCGACACTTCCCTGCCGTCGATGGACACCGCCGCGGGCTTCGCCGCCCACCAGGAGTGGGAGGCACGGCTCGCCGGGGCCCGGTGGTCGGTCGTCTCCTGGCCCGAGGAGTACGGCGGTCGCGAGGCCTCGCTGGTCGAGTGGGTGATCTTCGAGGAGGAGTACTACCGCGCCGGCGCCCCCGGCCGGGTGTCCCAGAACGGCATCTTCCTGCTCGCCCCGATCCTCTTCGACCACGGCACCCCCGAGCAGCGCGACCGCTTCCTGCCCCCGATGGCCACCGGCGAGCGGATCTGGGCGCAGG
>DASXRJ010000163.1:0-2894 GCA_036506675.1 Nocardioides sp.
GACGAGCGACGGCGTACCCACGTGGAGCGAGTGTGCCGACCTCATCACCAGCAGCGGCTCCGACATCACGGGTGGCCTCAGCGACGGCAGCGTCGTGTGCGGCCGGACCATCGAGGGCCGGATCTTCCGGATCGAGGCCAACCACTTCGACGGCTACGCGCTGTTCTCGACCGTCACCGTCTGGGCCGCCTGAACTAGGGCGTGTCTCCCAGCGCGCGCCTTCGACTCTCCGAACCAACCGAAGGTGCTGACATGAAGATCGTCCAGATCGACCCGCACGACGACGAGGCGTTCGACGCCTGGCACGCCGCCTACCACGCCGCCGACGTCTTCGGCCGGGAGGAGCTCGCCAGCCCGTGGACCCTGGTGGAGGCCCGGGCGGAACGGCGGGCCGAGGTCGGGTTCCGGTGGAACGCGTCGTACGCCGGGGTCGTCGATGGCGTGGTCGTGACGGCCGCCGACATCCGTACGCCGCTCCTGGAGAACCTCGACCTCGCCGAGGTCGGCGTACACACCCATCCCGAGCACCGGCGGCGTGGCTACGCGACGGCGATGCTCGAGCACCTCGAGCAGGTGGCGCGGGAGCGCGGCCGCAGCAAGCTGGTCGCCGAGACGTCCTATCCGTACGACGGTCCGGCCGACGGGGTCGGGTCGCCCGGGGCCGACTTCCTCTTCGCGCGGGGGTTCGACTTCGCGCTGGGCGAGGTGATGCGGATCGTCGACCTGCCGGTGGACGAGGCGCTGCTCGACCGGCTGGAGCAGGAGGCGGCGCCGCACCACTCGGCGTACACGCTGCGGTCGTTTGCGGGACCCGTGCCGGACGAGCTCGCGCAAGGCTTCGCCGAGGTCACCGCGGCGCTGACCACCGACGCCCCGACCGGTGACCTCGACATCGAGCCGGACATCCCCAACGTCGACTCGATGCGCGAGGCGGAGGCGATCATCGCGGCGCAGGGACGCACGAAGTACAACACCGTGGCGATCGACGAGGCCGGCGACGTGGTGGCCTATACCGAGCTCGCGCTGAGCGGCGAGGGCTCGCGGCGGGTCTACCAGTGGGGCACGCTGGTACGCCGGGCGCACCGCGGCCACCGGCTGGGGCTCGCGGTCAAGGTGGCCAACCTGCGTTTCCTGCAGGGACTGCGACCGGACGCCGAGCGGCTGGTTACCTACAACGCCGAGGTCAACACGCACATGGTCGCGGTCAACGAGGCGATGGGCTTCCGGCCGGTCGAACGGATCTCCATGTTCACCAAGCGACTGTCGTGAGACTGGGTCCGACCCGCTAGGTTCAAGGAACACCGAACTATGAGGGGGCCAACGGTGATCACGTTGACCAAGGGCGGCAACGCGCCCATCACCACGACCGGTCTGACCGTCACGGTCGACGTCGCCGCGAACGCCGACGTGTCGGCGCTGCTGGTGACCGCCGCCGGCAAGGTGCGCACCGACGCCGACTTCGTCTTCTACAACCAGCCGCAGGGGCCGGGCGTCACGTGTGTGCCGCCGGCCGGTGGCCAGCCGTGGCAGATCCGGCTCGACCTGGCGCAGGTACCGGCCGACGTACACGCCGTGCGGATCGTGAGCTCGCTCGACGACAACGGCAAGGTCTTCGGCCAGGTCGGGCAGCCGGTCGCCCGGGTCGCCGACGCCGCCGGTACGCCGGTCGCGGAGTTCACCATGGTCGACCTCAACCGAGAGCTGATCGTGGTCGCGCTGGAGTTCTACCGGCGCGGGGACACCTGGAAGCTGCGCGCCATCGGCCAGGGGTACGACGGCGGTCTCGCCGACCTGATCACCGACCACGGCGTCTCGGTCGACGAGGAGCCGGCAGCCCCGGCAGCCGCATCCGCGCCCGCCGTCGCTCCGGTGCCGCCCCCGCCCGCCCCCGCGGCCGCACCGCTGCCGCCGGAGGCCCCGACGTTCGGGCAGCCCGCGGCACCGCCGGCGTACCCCGCGGCACCGCCGGCGTACCCCACACCGCCCGCCTACCCGGCTCCGCCGGCCGCGTCCGCGCCTCTTCCTCCCGAGGCCCCGACGTTCGGACAGCCTGCCCCGCCGCCGCCCGCGGCCCCGGCAGCTCCGCCGGCCTCGACGGGCGAGGTCAGCCTGACCAAGGGCCGTCCGGTGTCGCTCACCAAGGGCCAGAAGGTCACGCTCACCAAGGACGGCGGCCAGGCGCTGACGCTGGTCCGGATGGGCCTGGGCTGGGACCCGGTCCGCAAGAAGGGCGGCATGTTCGGCTCCCGCGAGGTCGACGTCGACCTGGACGCGTCGGCGATCCTGTTCGCCGGCGGCAAGCTGGCAGACATCGCGTTCTACAACAACCTGCGCACCCGCGACGGCTCGATCCAGCACATGGGCGACAACCTGACCGGTCAAGGCGAGGGCGACGACGAGGTCGTGACCGTCGACCTGACCCGGATCCCGGTGCACGTCGACGTCGTCATCTTCGTGGTGACCAGCTACCAGGGCCAGACCTTCGAGCAGGTCGACAACGCCTTCTGCCGGCTGATCGACCATCAGGACGGCGAGCTCGCTCGGTTCGCGCTGGCCGGCGGCATGCCGTTCACCGGGCTGGTCATGGCCAAGCTCTACCGCGAGGGCGGCGGCTGGAAGTTCCAGGCGATCGGCGACGGCATCCAGGCGAAGTTCCCCACCGAGGCTGCCCAGCAACTGGGCCCCTACCTGTGACTCAGCTGGTCCCGGGCCAGAACATCTCCTGGCCCGAGGCCCGCCTCACCGCCTACCTCGACCACGCGGACGCCGAGGTCTCGGCGTTGCTGCTGGGACCCGGCTACCGGGCCCGGTCCGACGACGACCTGGTCGACCGCGACCGTACGGCGCGCGACGGCGTCGCGTGGCTGCCCGGCCCGCCGGCTGGGGTCACCGTC
>DASXRJ010000164.1:0-25534 GCA_036506675.1 Nocardioides sp.
GTGTCGCACCCAACACATCTCGCACCAGTGTGCGATGACCATGGCGGTAGGTCGTACAACGACGGGAGCTCCTGTTCGTTCATCGTGCGCTGCACGGCGGCTGACGGCACCCAGGGCTATCTGGTGCAGGAGCTCACCGACACGGATCCGCCCGAGTTGCTGGCGACGTACTGCGTGACCGAGCAGGAGATCCAGAACATCCAGCCAACGGTGACGCCGGGGCTGGTCCTGGAGGCGTTCGAGCAGATCCCGCTGCCGAAGTCGGAGCTGGTGATCCAGCCTCCCAACGGGAAGGCCCCGGTCAACTTCGACGTCATCTACTCGACCATCGCCGAGGATCAGGACCAGTCGATCGAACTCATGGGGCAAACGGTCTTCCTGAAGATCTGGCCGTCGGCGTACACCTGGCACACCGGCGACGGGTCCGAGGACATCGTGACCGACTGGCCGGGTCGGGTGTTCGACCGTGCACTGCCCGATCCGGAGAACTACGTCTGGCACCGCTACCTCGACGCCGGGGTGGTGCAGGCCGCGGTCGACGTGACCTTCTCCGCGGAGTTCAGCGTCGGGGACCGGAGCCATTGGCAGCCGGTCGATGGGACCGTCACCGTCGAGGGTGACCCGAACCAGCTCACGATCACGCCGTACAACCCGGTGCTGAGCGGGCACTGACCCATCGCCCACAAGGTTCCTGGTGGCTCGTGGCCCGGAGCCGGACAGACCCAACGACGAGTGCGCTCGATGCGCTGAGCGTGGAGCGGGCGTGCGGTGAGTCGTTAGGTACGTCCGAATACGCCGAAGGCCCCGGCCCGGCTCACGTGAGTGAGCCGGCCGGGGCCTTGGCAAGCAGAGTCAGCGACCGGCGCTGAAGCTGGCGGCGCTGTGTCGGCGGCCGCTCGACGACGAGCCGCCGGTACGACGCGAGCCGCCGGACGAGCCGCGCGAGCCTCGCGACGAGCCGCCCGACGAGCCGCCCGACGAACCCGCCGAGCCGGAGCGCTGGCTGCGTGAGCCACCGCCCTGGCCCCGCGAGCCGCCAGCCGAGGCGGCGGACTGGCCGCCGCCCTGGCCCGACCGGCCGGCGGACGACTGCCCGCCACCGGTACGACGCTTGCGGCCCGAGCCCGACCGGCCAGAACCGGATCGACCAGACCCCGACCGGCCCGAGCCGGCCGAGCCCGAGCCGGCCGCGGCGACCGGCGTACGACGTCCGCCCTCGACCAGGACCCGCTCGCCGGGGGCGAGCTCGCGGAGCACCGGGTGGGTCGGCCCGGTGACCTTGGTGGTCTTCGGGTTGATGCCCGCGGCCCGGGTCAGGACGCGGACGTCCTTGGCCTGGTCGTCGGTCATCAGCGTGATGACGGTGCCCTCGGCGCCGGCCCGCGCCGTACGGCCCGAACGGTGCAGATAGGCCTTGTGCTCGGCCGGCGGGTCCGCGTGTACGACGAGCGCGACGTCGTCGACATGGATGCCGCGTGCCGCGACATCGGTCGCGACCAGGGTGCTCGCCTCGCCGGCGTGGAAGGCCGCCATGTTGCGCTGGCGGGCGTTCTGGGCGAGGTTGCCGTGCAGCTCCACGGTCGGTACGCCGGCCGTGTTGAGCTGACGGGCCAGCGCCTTCGCGCCGTGCTTGGTCCGGGTGAAGACGACCGTACGGCCCGGCGCGCTGGTCAGGTCGACCAGCACCGGCAGGCGCTGGTCGCGGGTGATGTGCAGGACGTGGTGGCTCATCTGCGCCACTGGCGACTGGGCCGAGTCGGCCTGGTGCGTCACCTGGTTGGAGAGGAACTGCCGCACCAGCGTGTCGATCGCCTTGTCCAGGGTGGCCGAGAAGAGCAGCCGCTGGCCGCTCTTCGGGGTCTGGGCGAGCAGGCGTCGTACGGCGGGCAGGAAGCCGAGGTCGGCCATGTGGTCGGCCTCGTCCAGCACGGAGATCTCGATGGCGTCGAGGTCGCAGTGGCCCTGGGCGATCAGGTCCTCGAGCCGTCCGGGGCAGGCGACGAGGATGTCGACGCCCTTGCGGAGAGCCTGGACCTGGGGGTTCTGGCCGACGCCGCCGATGACGATCCGGCTGGACAGTCCGGTGGCGCGCGCCAGCGGGGCCAGCGCCTCGTCGATCTGGCTCGCCAGCTCACGGGTCGGCGCCAAGATCAGCGCGCGCGGCCTGCGCGACCGCGCCGCCGGGCCACCGGAGAGGCGGGCCACGAGCGGGAGCAGGAACGCGTAGGTCTTGCCGGAGCCGGTGCGGCCGCGGCCGAGCAGGTCCCGACCCGCAAGCGAGTCCGGGAGGGTGGCGCCCTGGATGGGCGTGGGGGTGGTGATGCCGAGGTCGGAGAGTACGCCGCACAGTCGTGCGGGCACGCCGAGGTCGGCGAAAGAAGCAGAAGACAAGGAAGGAGTCGCTATCCGTTGGTGTGTCTCACCAAGCCGTCCCGCCGGCGGCGGGGAGAGGAAGCATGTGCCTCACAGACGTGAGGGGCGCTGAGCGCCGGTCAGTCCGAGGTAAGACTGGACGGGCTGACTGAGGTCAAGGCTACGGCATACATCGGACAATTGACGATTACCCGGACGTGAGGTGCGGCACGCGACGTCGTACGTCGTGGCTCGGCGGGTGCGCGGGTGGGGCGCGCGGGTTGTCAGGCTCTTCTTTCGGTTGTCAGGGGTTGCAACGGCTGACAACCGTCAGTTTCCCCGGATATCCGGGGAAACTGGCACCCCTATCACGCCTGTACCGCGACCCCGGCCTCGATCAGCGCGTCGACGTCCTCGATCCCCCAGGCGGCCAGCGCCTCCGCCGTCTGCCCGCCGGCGACAGGAGGCGGCGTGGTGAGGGCGGCCGGCGTACGGGAGAAGCGCGGCGCGGGAGCCGGTTGTACGACGCCCGCGTGCTCGACGAAGGTGCCCCGGGCCACGAGGTGCGGATGTTCCGCGGCCTCGGTCAGGGTCAGGATCGGGGCCGCGCACGCGTCGGTGCCCTCGAAGATCTTGCTCCACTCGGCCAGCGTGCGGCCGGCGATCCTCTCGGCGATCATCGCCCGGAGCTCGTCGTACCGGCCGAGGTCGGTCTGGCCCGGCGCGTCCTCCGGCAGCTCCAGCAGCCGCACCAGCTCGGCGAAGAACTGCGGTTCCAGCGCACCCACCGACAGGTGCCGTCCGTCGGCGGTCTCGTAGAGGTCGTAGAACGGCACCCCGCCGTCGAGCAGGTTGGCCGCCCGCTGCTCCCGCAGCAGCCCGCCGGCCAGCATCGCCGAGGCCATGGTGTTGAGGTGGGCGGTGCCGTCCACGATCGCCGCGTCGACGACCTGCCCCTGACCGGAGACCCGGGCCTCGAGGAGTGCCGCGAGCAGCCCGATCACCAGGTACGTCGACCCGCCGCCGAAGTCGCCGAGCAGGTTCGAGGGGAACGACGGCCGACCCGGGTCCTGGCCGAGCCCGTGCAGGGCGCCGGCGATCGAGATGTAGTTCATGTCGTGGCCGGCGCTGTGGGCCAGCGGACCCTCCTGGCCCCAGCCGGTCATCCGCCCGTAGACCAGCCGCGGGTTGACCGCGTGACAGTCCTCCGGGCCGAACCCGAGCCGCTCCGCGACTCCCGGCCGCATCCCTTCGACCAGGATGTCGGCCTGCGCCACCAGGCGCAGGATGACGTCCGCCGCGGCGGGGTTCTTGAGGTCGAGGGCCGCGCTCGGCCGGCCGCGGTTGAGGAGGTCGGTCTGGGGATGGGCGAGCAGCGGGTGGCCGCCCGGCCGGTCGATCCGGATCACCTCGGCGCCGAGATCGGCCAGGATCATGCACGCGTGCGGCCCCGGCCCGATCCCAGCGATCTCGACAACCTTGACTCCCTGCAGCGGTCCCGTCATGGCGCGATCATGACACAAACACTGTCACGGTCGGGAGGGGTGTTGGGACCGTTCCGTCCTCAGGGTTGGTCAGTGGCCGGCGTGACCCAGGTGGTCGTGGTGCCCGCCCTGCGCGCCCTGACCAGCGTGGTCGCCGTGGTCCGCATGGCCGGCGTGGCCGGCGTGGTGCAGCTCGTGTACGACGGCGTGCCCCCTGCCGCGCATGATCAGCCACCGGTTCACCGGGACCGCCACGACGAACGCGATCGCCAGCGACACCACCAGCGAGACCCAGAACAGCCAGCTCGTCAGCGTCGCCTCCATCGCGCCGGGCACGGCCACGATGAAGCCGTTGTCGACCATCTCCATGACCGCGATCGAGATGGTGTCGGAGGCGAGGGCCAGCCGGACCGCCGTACTCACGTCGGCGCCGGCGCGGCGGACGCCGACGAAGGTCAGCAGGTATCCGAAGAAGAAGGCCAGCCCGACCGAGAGGCCGATGCTCGAGGCGTCTCCCCAGCCCCACCAGGTGGCGAGCACCATGCCGAGGACTTCGCCGATCGCACAGCCGGTCAGGCAGTGCAGGGTGGCGCTGATTGCGGTTCTCCAGGTCGAGTTCATGGATAAGAAGTTATACCCCCTGGGGGTATAGGTCAAGTGACTCAGGTCACCCATGCTTGCAACGAGTTGCATAGGTACGCCACCATGGCGGCATGGCACTCGAGCACGCGATCCTCGTCTCGCTGAGCGAGCGCGCCGCGTCCGGACTCGAGCTGACCCGCCGCTTCGACAAGTCGATCGGCTTCTTCTGGAGCGCGACTCACCAGCAGATCTACCGGGTGCTCGGCCGGATGGAGAACGACGGCTGGGTCCGCTCGACCGTCGTACCGCAGCAGGGCCGGCCCGACAAGAAGGTGTACGACGTCACCGATGCCGGCCGTGCCGAGCTCGAGCGCTGGCTGGCCGGGCCGACCGGCACCGACCCCCTCCGGTCCGACCTGATGGTGAAGTTCCGGGCCGCGTCGTACGGCGACCGCGCCGCGATGCTCGACCTGGCCCGCGAGAAGCTCCACGAGCACCGCGGCCGACACGCCCTCTACCAGCAGATCGAGGCCCGGGACTTCCCGAAGGTCGACGGGCTGGAGGGGCGCGAGCTCGACATGTACCTCGTCCTCCGGGGCGGCCTCCGCATGGAGGAGTTCTGGATCGACTGGCTGACCGAATATCTGCAGGCACACGAGAAAGCAGCGCGATGACGACCTACCCCCACCTGCTGGCCCCGCTCACCATCGGCGACCTGACGCTCCGCAACCGGGTGGTCATGGGCTCGATGCACACCGGGCTCGAGGACCGGCGCACCGACCTGCCCAAGCTGGCGGCGTACTTCGCCGAGCGGGCCCGCGGCGGCGCCGGCCTGATCATCACCGGCGGCTACGCGCCCAACAAGCGCGGCTGGCTCAAGCCGTTCGCCTCCGAGCTGACGTCGCGGCTGCAGGCGATGCGCCACCGCGAGGTGACCGGCGCCGTACACGACGAGGGCGGCGCGATCGCGCTGCAGGTGCTGCACGCAGGCCGCTACAGCTACACGCCGTTCAGCGTCAGCGCATCGGCGATCAAGGCGCCGATCAACCCGTTCAAGCCGAGCGCGCTGTCGACCAAGGGCGTCGACCGGACCGCCACCGACTTCGCCGAGAGCGTCGCGCTCGCCAAGAAGGCCGGGTACGACGCGGTCGAGATCATGGGCTCGGAGGGGTACCTGATCAACCAGTTCCTCGTCGAGCGCACCAACCGGCGTACCGACAAGTGGGGCGGCAGCGCGACCAACCGGATGCGGTTCCCGCTCGAGATCGTCCGGCGGGCGCGCGAGCTGGTCGGCGACGGTTTCCCGATCGTCTACCGGATCTCGCTGCTCGACCTGGTCGAGAGCGGCCAGACCTGGGAGGAGACCGTCGAGCTCGCGCTGGCGCTGCAGGCGGCCGGCGTGACCGTGCTCAACACCGGCATCGGCTGGCACGAGGCGCGGGTGCCCACGATCATCACCCAGGTGCCGCGGGCGGCCTGGCGCGACTACACCGCCCGGCTGAAGGCAACCGTCGACGTACCGGTCTGCGCCTCCAACCGGATCAACACTCCCGAGCTCGCCGAGGAGATCCTCGCCGCCGGCGACGCCGACCTGATCTCGATGGCGCGGCCGCTGCTGGCCGATCCGGAGTTCGTGGTCAAGGCGGCCGCGGGCCGTGCCGACGAGATCAACACCTGCATCGCCTGCAACCAGGCCTGCCTCGACCACGTCTTCGACAACACGAAGGCGTCCTGCCTGGTCAACCCGCGGGCCTGCCGCGAGACCACGCTGGTGCTGGCCCCGACCCGGGCCAAGAAGACCGTCGCGGTCGTGGGCGCGGGACCGGCCGGCCTCTCGGCCGCCGTGTCTGCGGCCGAGCGTGGCCTGGCGGTGACGCTGTTCGAGAAGTCCTCGTCGCTGGGCGGGCAGTTCCGGCTGGCCATGCAGGTGCCCGGCAAGGAGGACTTCCGCGACACCCTGCGCTACTACACCCGGCGGCTCGAGGTCCTCGGTGTCGAGGTGCGGCTGGCGACCGAGGCGACGACGGCCGACCTGGCGTCGTACGACGAGGTCGTGGTCGCCACCGGAGTCGAGCCGCGGGTGCCCTCGTTCCCGGGCATCGACCACCCGAAGGTCGTGTCGTACGCCGACGTACTCGACGGCTCGGTGACCGTAGGCCGTCGCGTGGCCGTGATCGGCGCGGGCGGGATCGGCTTCGACGTGAGCACCTTCCTGACCCACGACCCCGCCGACACCACCGAGGACTGGATGGCGCACTGGGGCGTCGGCGACCCCGCGATCCACCGCGGCGGGCTGACCGAGAAGAAGCCGCGTACGCCGGTCCGCACCGTCACGCTCCTGCAGCGGAAGACGACGCCGCTGGGCGCCGGGCTGGCCAAGACGTCGGGCTGGGCACACCGCGCGGTGCTGAAGCAGTCGGCGGTCACGATGGTGACCGGAGCGTCGTACGACAAGGTCGACGACGCCGGCCTGCACATCACCGTGACGGCGAAGGACGGGACGGTGTCTTCCCGGGTGCTCGACGTCGACCACGTGGTCATCTGCGCCGGTCAGGAATCGGTGCGAGGGTTGTACGACGACCTGTCGTCGGCCGCTTCGACCGGCGTACACCTGATCGGCGGCGCCGACGTGGCCGCCGAACTCGACGCCAAGCGAGCCATCCGGCAGGGCACCGAGCTCGCCGCCGCCCTCTGAGGGGCTGGTGTCGCGCGGGCGGGCCGCCGGTGGGTCCGGGACGTCATACAGACAGAGCCATCTACGGCTCCGGCCGGATGACGTCCGGACGGAGCCCGCGCGCCAGACGAAGCCAGCAGGCGCGGCTCAGACGGGAGCCGGGCGGAACAGCGGCCGGTCGGCCCGGGGCAGCCAGGTGTCGGTGACGTAGTCGACGACGTGTACGCCGGCCGGCGCCTCGACGCGTACGACGCCGGGGATCGTCGACCACGAGCCCTCGCGGATGGCCCGGTCGACCTCCCACTCACGCTGCTTGCGCGGGGTCCGGGAGCTCGCGAAGGCGTCGGTGGAGCTCCAGTGCCCGAACTCGTCCGCGTCGAGCCACTTCAGCTCGACACACAGCCCCTCGGGCAGGTGCATCCGGAAGGCGTCGTCGGGGAAGTCGCGCAGCTCCCACTCGAAGGCCTTCAGGAAGGTGAACTCCGGCCCCATCGGGTAGATCCACGGCTCGCGGAAGCGCATCCCGAGGTCGAGGTACGCAACGGACGACGACTCGACCGTCAGCGGGTGCCGCGGGATCAGCACCACCGCGTCGGCGCCCTCCAGCTGCCACGCCATGTCGGCCAGCGTCGCGACCCCCTCGCGGGTGAGCACCATGTCGCCGTCCCACTTCATCGACAGCGCGGTGCGCACGTGCGAGAACGACCAGTTGTAGTAGTGCGTCAGCGAGTGCACCGAGTCGCCCGGGGTGTAGAGGTGCTCGGGACCGCAGCGCGAGACGTCGAAGGGGTACGACGCGATCGTGAGCCGGTCCGACGCCCCGATCGAGGCCGCGACCGAGGCCGCCACCTCGGGCGTGCCGTCGTCGGACTGGTTGTCGACCAGCACGACCTCCTCGACCGCCTCGAACATCGGCGGCAGCACCCAGGGCAGGTTGCGGGCCTCGTTCTTGACCCGGAGCACCGAGGTCAGCCCGGAGGCCAGCTTGCCGGAGTGCCACGGCCAGTGGACGTCGTACTCGGTGAGGCCCTCGCGGTTGGCGATGTCGACGGTCTCGACGGTCACGAGGCGCCCCCCGCAGCAGACGAAGGGGCAGCAGACGGCGCCCGCTGCACGGCCTTCTTCTTCACCAGCGGTCGCGGCGCCCGCGGCAGCCAGACCTTGGTGACGTAGTCGACCACGTGCATGCCAGGCGGCGCCTCGAGCCGGTGGAGTCCTTCATGGCCCTCCCACTCGCCGCGCTGCAGGTCGGTGAAGAGCTGGTACTCGCGGCGCTTGCGCGAGGTCCGGTACGACGTCGCGAACGCGTCGGTGTCGGTCCAGTGCGCGAACTCGTCGGAGTCGAGCCACTTCAGCTCGATCGAGGAGCCCTCCGGCAGCCGCACCCCGCGCGCGCGGTCGGGGTAGACCCGCAGCTCCCACTCGAACGCCTTGACGTGCTTGTACTCCTCGCCCATCGGGTAGCCGAACGGCTCCGCGTTGTGCAGCCCGAGGTCGAGATAGGCGAGCGAGTCGGAGGCGACGTACAGGCTGTGCCGCGGGACGTAGAGCACGACGTCCTTGCCGGGCAGCTGCCACGACAGGTCGCCGAGCAGCTTCTCGCCGTCCTCGGTGAGCACCATGTCGCCGTCCCATTTCATGGAGTACGACGTCCGCACGTGCGTGAACGACCAGTTGTAGAACCAGGTCAGCGAGTGCACCGAGTCGGCGTCGGTGTAGAGGTGCTCGGGGCCGCAGCGGGACACCCGGAAGGGGTACTCCTTGACCAGCAGCCGGTCCGACATGCCCAGCGACTCGGCGACCTCGCGGGCCACGTCGGGCGTGCCGTCGTCGGAGCCGTTGTCGACCAGCACCACCGCCTGGGTGGCCCGGAAGAGTCCCGGCAGCACCCACGGCAGCGACCGCGCCTCGTTCTTGACCCGGAGTACGACGGTCGTCCCAGGCGTCAGCTCGCCGCGCCGCCACGGCCAGTTGATGCCGTAGTCGAGGTCCCCCTCGACGTTGAGGACGTCGTACGCAGGGGTCAGCCGGGGCGCACCGGACACGAGGCTCAGCGCCCCATCGCCCGCCGCAGCGCGCGCCGGGCGCGGGGCGGGATCTTCGCGCGTACGTCGTGGGGTACCCGCGACGCCAGCCGGTCGGCCTTCGAGCGCGGCTCGGGCGACGGGCCGGCCGGGTTGCCAGGCCGGGCCAGGGCCTCGCGCCGGGCGGCCACCGTGGTCGACTGGGTGATCGCCTCGGACTCCTCGTAGAGCGAGGCGTACGCCGCCCGCAGCTCGTCGAGGGTCGCCAGCACCTCGGGGGTGTCGCCGCCCGGGTCGGCCAGCTTGTCGAGGGCCTGCCAGCTCTCCTCGGCCACGTCGCGCAGCCGGCCGGGTACGTCGACGTCGTCCCAGGTCAGCTGGACCCGGCGCAGCGAGGGGTCGATGAAGTTGTGGACCAGCCGGATGTCGTTGGCGGTGGCCGCCTTGACCGCTTGCAGGTCGAACGCCTCGCCGATCTCGAACAGCGGGACCGTCCAGTCCTTCAGCATGTCGTCGTAGCGCACGAACCGGCGCTGCGAGCCGCGGGTCGCCCGCTCGGTGTGCAGCATCATGTTGACCCAGGCCGCCGTACGGTTGACCTCGCCGAAGCGCTGCGAGTAGTACTTCTGCTTCGACCCGACCACCTCGGTCACCGGCCGCAGCATCGTGATGTACGACGGGGTCGCGGCGCAGCGCAGCGCCGCCGAGCGCCACAGGCCCAGGAACCACGCCATCCGCGGGTCCTTGATCACGACCTCGTCGCCCTCGCCGAACTGCTCGTCGAGCCAGTGGTAGAGGTCCTCGCGGACCCGCTCGTTGGTGGCCAGCTTGCCGGCCTCGAACCACGCCTGCGGGCGTGCGTCGGAGACCTGCACGTTGCTGCGGCGCAGCAGCTCCTCGTGGAAGTCGACGACCCACTGCGGCTCGCCGAACCCCTTGGGGTTGGTGTCGTCGGCCGACACCTCGGGCTGCGGCACGTGCACGCCCAGGGTCTGCAGGGTCCCGGACATCGTGCTGGTGCCGCTGCGGCCGGAGCCGACCACGAAGATCGCCCGGCGCAGGCTCGGCTCGCCGGTCGGGAGGGGCGACGGAGGAAGGGTGGAAGGGGCCGGGGCGACGGGGGTCTTGGACGGCGCGGGAGTGGCCGTCGACTCGGCGGGGGGCGTCGACATGCGCACAAGGGTAGCCCCCGCGACGCTCACCCAAACCTCGCGCCCGGGACCGGCTCCCCGCATCGCGACCGTGGTTGGATACCGGCATGGAGACGGGAACCGGTCGCCGCCTGGGCCGCCTGGGCCTGCGCCACGCGGTACGCCGTACGTCTCGGGGTACGTCTCGGGGCGAGGGCGACCTCGACTACCTCTTCATGCTCACCTACGGCCGCTCCGGGTCGACGCTCCTGCTGGGCATCCTGAACAGCCTGCCCGGCTTCCTGATCCGCGGCGAGAACCGCGACGCGCTGCACCACCTCTTCCTCTACCACCAGACCTGCCTGGAGGAGCGGGACCGCAACCGGGTCGCCGACGACAGCACCAACCCGTTCTTCGGCATCGACGGCTACCCCGAGGAGACCGCGCTCGCCGACCTGCGCCGGCTCGCCCTCGACACGCTGCTGCGGCCCGAGCCGGACACCCGGGTCACGGGCTTCAAGGAGATCCGGTGGTACCAGCCGGACCTCCCCGAGTACGTCGCGTTCCTGCGCCAGGTCTTCCCGGGCGCGCGGTTCGTGGTCAACACCCGCAACCACGACGACGTGGCCAAGAGCAAGTGGTGGGCCGGCAACGAGAAGGCGCCCGAGACCCTGGCCCGCCGCGAGAAGCGGCTGCTCGACCTGGCCGCCGACCTCGGGGACGCGGCGTACCACGTGCACTACGACGAGTACGTCGCCGACCCGTCGACGCTCACCGGCCTGCTGACCTGGCTCGGTGCCGAGTACGACGCCGAGCGGGTCGCCGGCGTACTCGCCCGCCGGCACTCCTTCTAAGGCTCGCCGTGGCCCTGACGACCGCGCTGCGCCGTACTCCCCTCTTCGACGCCGGCTACTACGGGCACCAGGTCGGGATCGAGTTCGCCGACGACGAGGCGGCCCGCACCCACTACGCCACGCACCCCGACCCGGCGGTGTCGCCGCACCCGCTCTTCGCGCCGCGGTGGCTCTACCCGGGCGGCCGCTGGCGCAAGCACGCCCCGGACCCGCTCTCCTTCTATCTGCGCAACCGCGACGAGTGGGCGACCGCGCCGCACCCGCTGCTCGCCGCCGACGCGCTGCCGCAGGACTCGGCGATGTCGCCGGTCGAGGCCTGGCTGGTGTCGCCGGCTCGCGGGGGCCCGCTGCCGACGCTGCCCGGCTACCGGCCGATCACGCTCCACGAGCTGCGGTCGGTGCTGCTGTCACCCCCCGAGTACGACGCCCGCACCCGGGCCACCGGCCGGACCAGCGTCGTACTCCCGGTCGCCGGGCGGCTCAGGCCGGCCCTCAACTTCCTCCGCAAGCTCCGCCAGGCCCACGACGGAGACCTGGAGCTCCTGGTCTGCCTGCTCGGCGACGACGCCGAGCGCGCCTTCGCCACCGGGGTCGCGGCCGCGCTGCCGGTGACCGGGGTGCTGTCCGTCGCCGCGGGCGCGAGCTGGCTCGACGCGGCCCGGGTGGGGCTGGACGTCGCGAGCGGCGACGTGACGGTGCTGGTGCGGCCGGAGGCGCAGCCGGGCTTCTGGCCGTGGCTCGACGCCGTGGTCGCGACCGCGCGGCGGCCCGAGGTGGGACTGGTCCAGCCGCTGCTGCTCGACCAACGGTTCGTGGTGGCCGCGGCCGGCACGTCGTACGACGTCGATGGCCGGCCGGGGCCGCTGCTGGCCGGGTTCACCGCCGGCGACGCGGCCCGGGTCGGCGAGATCCCCGCCGTGTGGCCCGGCGTGGTCGCGGCTCGGACCGACCTGTGGAGTGGGCTGGGCGAGGGCCCCGGGGCCGAGACGACGCTCAGCCGCACGGTTGCCGACTCCGGCGGCGGCACCCCGACGCTGGTGCCGGCTGCGTGGGTGCGCGTCTCGGCTCCGGTGAGCGATGGCTTCGCCACCGGCGGCCCCGCCGACGGCTCAGCCCACGGGCAGCCGTCAGCCGACCTCGCGACGCTCTCGGCCGCGGCCTGGGCGACCGCCGACCTCGACCTCGGCGGACAGCGGCTCCGCCGGAAGACCCGCTGGGCCATCGACATCGCCGCGCCCGGCAGCCCCTATGGCCACCACTGGGGCGACTACCACTTCGGGACCGCACTGGCCGCCGCCCTCGTCCGGCAGGGCCAGCTGGTCACCCTCGACTCCTCCGACAGCCGAGTCAGGGAGACCCGGGACCTCGAGGACGTCGTACTCGTGCTGCGCGGGCTCGACCGCGTCGAACCCGTCCCCGGCGCCGTCAACGTGCTGTGGGTGATCAGCCACCCCGAGCTGGTGACCAAGGAGGAGGCGGCCGGCTTCGACCTCGTGTACGCCGCCAGCCTGTCCTGGTCCGCCGACCGCACCCGCGAGTGGGGTCTCCCCGTCCAGCCGCTCCTCCAGTGCACCGACCCGACCCGCTTCCACCCGGAGGCGAAGGGTGACACGCCCGGCCCTCGGCTTCTTTTCGTCGGCAGCTCGCGAGGAGTACGCCGGCCGATCGTCGACCTGGCCTTGGCGACAACCACCGATCTGGAGCTGTGGGGGGTGGGCTGGCGGGAGCTGGTCGACCCGGCTCTGGTCGCCGGCGACTTCATCCCCAACGACCGGCTGGCCCGCGCCTACGGCGAGGCGGGCGTCGTACTCAACGACCACTGGGACGACATGCGCGCCGCGGGCTTCCTCTCCAACCGCCTCTTCGACGCGGTGGCCTCGGGAGCCAGGGTGGTCAGCGACGAGGTCGCGGGGGCGGAGGAGCTGTTCGGCGGGTCGGTGCGCACCTTCCGGACACCCGAGGAGTTCCGGGCGCTGGTGACCGAGCCGTTCGACCGGCATTTCCCGGACCACACCCAGCGGCTGGCCAACGCGGCGGAGGTCGCTCGGCACCACAGCTTCGACGAGCGAGCGAGGCAGCTTGTCGACGCGGTCCACAGGGGGCGCAAGCAGCCACGCACCGTGGGGTAGCCTTTTGCACGATCTCAGCCGGACCGGACCTCGGCGGACACCGCCCCGGGACCCGAACACGGCAACCAACACCGCAGCACGGCAGAGGGGGAAGGCGCTTCATGCAACTGATCGTGGTGGGCTTCCACCGCAGTGGCACCTCCCTGCTCACCCAGTTGCTGCACACCTCGGGGCTGTTCGTCGGCGACGACCTGCTGGGTGCGATGCCGTCCAACCCCTACGGCCACTTCGAGGACCGTGAGGTGCTCGAGCTGCACCGGCAGATCATGGACGACCACGGCGTCTCGTGGCATGTGGACGAGCCCCAGCTGTTCGGCATCAGCCCGGCCCAGTGGCGCGAGATGGAGGATTTCGTCCAGCGCCGCGACGCCGCCCACCGCAACTGGGGCTTCAAGGACCCGCGGGTCTGCTTCTTCCTCGGCGCGTGGAAGTACCTCATGCCCGACGCGAAGTTCATCATGGTCTACCGCGACCCCACCGACTGCGCGTGGTCGCTCGAGCAGCGACACTCCACCGACTACCTCAAGGGCTCCGGCGACGCCGACGCGCACCTGCGGTTCTTCCGCGAGCCCGACTTCGGCGTCAAGCTCTGGGACGCCCACAACCGCGCGATGGTGGCCTTCGCGAAGAGCCACATCGACGACTGCCTGGTGCTGCCGTTCACCCATCTCTACAGCGGCGAGCCGATCGTCTCGATGATCAACAAGAAGTTCGGCTCCGACCTGGTCGAGGTGCCGACCGAGTCGGTCTTCGACGCCCGCGCGACCGGCTCCCGCCCCCATCCGCTGACCGTCTACTCGGACCGCGTCCTCGACCGGATGACCGACACCTGGCAGCAGCTCGAGAAGCTCAGCACCCTGACGGAGGTTCCCCGATGAAGGCCACCCGGCGGCCCGACCACGACGACCTGGCGGCGCTGCAGCTCGAGAACCAGCTGCTCACCCAGGAGGTGCGCTTCCTGCGCGCCAACCTCAAGACCCTGGAGCGGGAGGCCACCGAGCCCGACGAGACCGCGGTCGCGGCCAAGGAGCGCAAGGCCGCGAAGGCCGAGAAGAAGAACCGCCGCAACAAGATCGTCGAGGTGCCGGCTGACGAGCTCAAGCGCCTGCAGACCGCCGACGAGGACGTCCGCTGGCTCGTACGCCGCCTCGACGACTCCGGCCTCGGCCGCATCCTCCGCACCCGCGGCGGCTTCAAGGCCCTGATCGAGCGCTACGGGCAGGAGAAGGCGTGACCTTCACCCCATCCGAATGCTCGCTTCGCTCCGCCTCGAACGGGGGCCCCGAATGACTGTCGCAGCCGCCGAGCTGGCGACCCCGACCCCTCCCGTAGCGGAGGGGCGTCGAGTCGTCTGGTCGGGCCGGGTCGACATCGAGAACGCCGGGTCGGGCCCGACCGGCAGGCTCGACGCCTGGACCTGTGACCGTACGACGCTGCTCGCCGAGCTCGACCACGCCACTCAGCTGGTCATCCTCGACGCCATGTCGTTCCCGTGGGAGAGCCTGCGCAGCGCCGACTTCGACATCCCGGTGGTGGCGGTGCTGCCGTCGGAGTTCGACGCGTTCCAGCTCGAGCGGGTGCTCGGCGGGCCGCTGCTCGACCGGGTGACGCCGTACGACCGGCTGGTCGAGCCGCGGGTCGAGGTGCGTGAGCAGCTGCAGCAGATCTCCGGGTTGGCCGAGACCGAGTGGCTCGAGCAGGCCGCCCTCGACGCGCTGCTGGCCGAGACGCCCGACCCGCAGCAGCGAATCGCCAAGTCGGTGTGGCGGCAGACCGCGACCCAGCTCGAGCTGTCGATCGACAACGCGATGGCGGAGGTCACCACCGACAACCCGACGCTGCTGGTCGTCTGCGAGGACGAGGCGCTGGCGCGGCGGCTCGGCCGCGAACCGGGCCGGTTCCTGGTGCACCGGACGCCGACCGACGAGCGTCCCGGGCCGCCCTCGCCGGCCCACGTGGCCGTCGTACTCCTCGACGGGCTGGGTGCCGACGACCGGCTCCGGGTGCTGGAGACCACCTTCCGTCGGCTCCGGCCCAGCGGCCGGCTGATCGTCTGCGCGACGGTCGTGCCCCGGCCCGGCCACCTCGACGAGACGCCGAGCCTGGGCGATCTCACCGAGGAGCTCAACCTCGCCACCGGCCTGGCCCTCGACCTGCGCGAGCTGCGGTCGCTGCGCTGGGCCAGCGAGCATCTGGTCCGCGGCGCCATCATCTCGGCCACCTCGCTGGCAGTTCGAGGTTTGGCCGTCGGACAGCAGGACGACGGCTGATGACGGAGATCCTGGTCGTGGCAAACGACGTCGTACCCGGCATGGGGGTCCCGGTTGCGGCACCCGGGCTTCGCGCCTGGGGAATCGCCCAGGGTCTCCGACGACACGGCCACCGCGTCACGGTGGCCGTCGACAGCGACTCCGCCGGCCGGGCCTGGCCGGGCCCGCTCCCGATCCCGCGGCCGCACGGCACGCTGGTGATGTCCGCGCAGGCGATCGGCGACCTGGTCCGCACCCGCCGGCCGGACGCCGTCGTACTCACCAACTCCAACCACTTCTCCGCGCTCGGCGGGGTCGGCGAGACCGCACTGATCTACGACTTCTTCGCGCCCAAGCTCCTGGAGCTGGCCGAGCACCTGCCGCCCGAGCAGCGGCGTACCGCCGAGGAGGGCCTGACCCGGCGCAAGCTGGCCGCGCTGGCCCGCTCGTCCGGGGTGATCGTCAACGGCGAGAAGAAGGTGGCGTACGTCGACGAGTGGATCGCGCGCGCCGGCCGGGCGGGCGACCTGCCCACCGCGCAGGTGCCGATGGCGCTCGACGTGACGCCGGCCCACCCGGCCGAGGACGGCCCGCTGCACGCCGTCGTCAGCGGCTACCTGCAGCCCTGGTCCCGCCCGGGCGCGTGGACCACCGCGGTCCGGCCGTTCCTCGACGACGGCTCGCTCGTGCTGCACCTGCTGGTCGGCACCCACTGGGGCTCGCGGCGGACCGGTGACGTCTTCCCGGCCGAGTTCACCACACTGGCCGAGCACCCGAACGTCGTACGCCACGGCCTGCTCGAGTACGCCGACTTCCGCCGGATGCTGGCCGGCTGCCACCTCTCGATCGACGTGTTCGAGGCCAACCCCGAGCGCGAGCTCGCGATGGTCACCCGGAGCATGGTCGCGCTGGCGGCCGGCGTACCCGTGCTGCACGTGCCGTTCACCGAGACCGGTGCGCTGGTCGAGCGGTACGACGCCGGCTGGCTCGTCGACGACGGCGACCTCGACGGCATCACCGCCGCCCTGCAGGAGGCCGTCAAGGACCGCCAGGCGCTGGCCGACCGACGCGCCGGCGCCGAGCGAATGGGCGCCGAGGTGATGGATCCAGTGGTGGCCACCCGACCTCTCCACGAGCTTCTGGAGCGACTCCGATGACCCGCACTCCCGGCACGCTGCACGTGCTGACCGAGACCTACCGACCGGTGGGAGGTGTCGTCAAGATCATGGACTACGTCCTGCACGCGCTGGACGCGGGCTATGACATCTCGATCCGGTGCCGGGAGAAGTTCAAGCCCGGTCTGCCGCTGTTCGCGGTCGAGCGGTTCGCGCCGCTGGTCGACGACGAGCGGGTCACCTTCCATCGCAAGAAGCTGCTCAAGGTGATGGACAACGACCTGGTCTTCCTGTCGCTGCCGGCGAGCTACGAGCTGGCCTACCGCTCGCTGCCGCGCGGCTACTCCCCCGAGCGGCTGATCCACATCGTCCAGAACGTCCGGCACACCAACCCGACCTGGCGCGACGGCCAGCCGGTGCGGCTGCTGACCCGGCCGCTCGCCCGGATCTCCATCAACGACATCGTCGCCGACGAGATCGCGCCCTGGCTCGACCCGCGCACCGTGCACGCGGTGATCCCGATCGGCCACGATGTCGACTACTTCGCCAAGCGGCGTACCGGCGGACTGACCGGGGGCGAGAAGCGACCGCTCCGGGTCGGCTACACCACCTGGAAGTCGGAGGTCGGCGACCGGACGGCCGCACTGTTGGCCGGCGAGGAGATCGAGTTCCGGGCGATCCGCGACGTCGCCACCTGGGCCGACCTGCGCGACCTCTACCACTGGAGTGACGTCTTCCTGTCGACGCCCGGCCCGCAGGAGGGCCTCTACCTGCCCGGCGTCGAGGCGATGGCCGCGGGCGCGCTGGTGGTCACCTCCGACGCCGGCGGCAACATGCAGTACTGCCGGCCCGACAAGAACTGCCTCCTGGTCGCCATGGAGGACGAGCACGACTACGCCCGCGCGCTCCAACAGCTTCGGTCGATGCCGGTCGCGGAGGTCGAGTCGCTGCGCACCGGCGGGTACGCCGCCACCGAGATGTTCTCCATGGAGCGGGAGCGCAAGCTCTTCCAGGAGTACCTCGAGGCCCTCTGGCCGCGCATCGAGGCCTACGAAGCGGGCCACACCTCAACCCTCGCCTAGACTCACCGGATGCGAATCACCGTCATCGGGTGCGGCTACCTCGGGGCGACCCACGCCGCCTGCATGGCCGAGCTCGGCCACGAGGTCCTCGGAGTCGAGGTCGACGCCGACAAGCTCAAGCTCCTCTCCTCCGGCACCGCCCCGGTCTTCGAACCCGGTCTGTCCGAGCTGCTCGACAAGCACGTGTCGTCCGGCCGGCTCCGGTTCACCGACTCCTATGAGGAGGCGGCGGTGTTCGGAGACGTGCATTTCCTCTGCCTCGGCACGCCCCAGAAGTCGTTCGGGCTCGCGGCGGACACCAGCTACCTCGACGCCGCCGTCCGCTCGCTGGCGCCGCTGCTGACCGGGCCCGCGCTGGTGGTGGGCAAGTCGACGGTGCCGGTCGGTACGGCGCCCGTGCTCGCGGAGCTGCTCACCTCTCTGGCCCCGGCCGGGACCGACGTACACCTGGCCTGGAACCCGGAGTTCCTGCGTGAGGGACTCGCCGTACAGGACACGCTCGCGCCCGACCGGCTGGTGATGGGCATCGTCGACCCGGCCGACGAGAAGCTGCTGCGCGAGGTGTACGCCGCCCCGATCGCCGGCGGCACCCCGGTCGTGGTCACCGACTTCGCGACCGCCGAGCTGGTCAAGGTCTCCGCCAACGCGTTCCTGGCCACCAAGATCTCCTTCATCAACGCGATCGCCGAGGTCTGCGACGTCACCGGCGCCGATGTCGTCGACCTCGCCGACGCCCTCGGGTACGACGCCCGCATCGGCCGACGCTTCCTCAACGCCGGCATCGGCTTCGGCGGCGGCTGCCTGCCCAAGGACATCCGGGCCTTCGTGCACCGGGCCGGCGAGCTCGGCGTCGAGGACGCGATGCGGTTCCTGCGCGAGGTCGACCTGATCAACCAGCGTCGCCGCGAGCACGTGGTCGAGCTGGCCACCGCGATGCTGGGCCCGCTCTCGGGTGCTCGGGTGTCGGTGCTGGGCGCCGCGTTCAAGCCGGACAGCGACGACGTCCGCGACTCGCCGGCGCTGTGGGTGGCCGGCCAGCTGCACATGCGTGGGGCCGACGTACGCGTGCACGACCCGCAGGCCATCCCGAACGCCCGCCGGATGTTCCCGACCCTCACCTACCTCGACGACCCGGTCGCCACCTGTGAGGGCACCGACCTGGTGCTGCACCTCACCGAGTGGCCGGTCTACCGCGAGCTCGACCCGGTGGCGTTGGCGTCCGTCGTGGCCCGCCCGGCGATCATCGACGGCCGCAACTGCCTCGACCCGACCGCCTGGCGGGCTGCCGGATGGGACCTCCGGGCCCTCGGCCGCCGCTGACCGCCACAGAGGCCCCCCGCAACGTCATGCGGACGGAGTCATCAATGGCTCGGTGCGGATGACGTCCCGGGGGTAACGGGCGTGTCGGGGGCCGGGCGGCCAGCCGCCGGGGCCGGGTTGAACCTCTCCACACACACGTTGAACGCCTCGACCAGGGCGTCGCCGTAGTGCCGGCGCAGGCTGTTCCGGATCGGGCGGAGCTGCCGCGGCTTGAGCGGGAAGCGAAGCGTCCAGGGCAGGTGGAGCCCCTCGATCGCGCGTTCGGCCAGCTCGTCGGCGGTGAGGTCCATCCGCACCGAGAAGAGGTTGCCGCGGTTGGTCGACGCCCGGTCGACGAGTGAGTCGGGGAGCTGGTCGTAGACGTACTTCGGGCCGATCCCGATGGGCACCTGCTGATCCTTGAAGAGCTTGAGGTCGTGGTGCAGCAGGATCCGCGGGCCGGTCAGGTGCGGGAAGACCAGCAGCGTGTCGAGCAAGGGCCACGGGTGCTGGTGGTTGGCGTCGATGAACGCCATGTCGAAGCTCTCGCCCAGGTCGTCGAGGTCGAGGGTCGTCGTGAACGGTCGCTTGGTGACCTCGACCCGGCCGCCCGGATAGATGTCCTCGAGCAGGAAGCCGTTCTCCTTGGTCGGGTCGCCGAAGAAGGTGTTGTCGTGGTCGAGGGTGGTGAAGGCCTCGCCGCCGTACTCGTCGAGGATGCGGGAGATCAGGCCGCCGGACATGCCGGACGCCATCCCGACCTCGAGGAAGCGTCGCGGCCGGTGCTCCTCGATCAGCCCCTGCACGTAGAGCACCTCCCCGGCGGCGATCGACCCCCAGCCCGGTCGCCAGTGCTGGCGGAACAGGGCTTCGATCTCGGCGAGCTGCATGGAGGTCCTTCCGGTCGCGGGAGGGCGGAATGGTCAGAGCGAGGGCACGGGGCCGGGCTGGTCGAGAGGGTCGGGCTCGAGCAGCCGGCTCGGCGCGAACCCGGCCAGCGTGTCACCGACCCGTTCGTCGTTGAGGAAGTAGTCGAGGCCGGGCTCCCAGGTGTGCCCCTCGCCGGTACGCCGCAGCACGTAGCCGAGCCCGTGGGTCCGGTAGACCCGGCCACCGACCCCGCGGACCGCCTCGAGCAGCGACGCGTCGACGTACCGCCGGACGCTCCGGAAGCCGCCCACCTCGCGGAGCAGGCCGCGGTCGATCATCAGCGTGCCGCCGGCGACGAACCGGGCGTAGAACTCCACCTGGTCGGTCCGCCGGATCGTGGTGTCGACGGGCTGCAGGTAGGTGTACTGCGCCGGCATGCCGGTCACCTCGGCGCCGCTGTAGTGGCGGGCCCGGAGCAGGTCGGTGACGACGTCGGGGCCGTACCAGTCGTCGTCGTCGAACTTCAGGAGTACGTCGCCCGACGCCGCCCGCACCGCGGCCTGGAGCACGTCGCCGAAGCGTTCGTCGCCCGGCCGCGCCAGCACCGTCGCCGCCGCGCCGAGGTGGTCGCGGACCAGCGCCGGGTCCGGCTCCCAGCCGTGGCCGGCGATCACCACCTCGAGGTCCGTACCGGGCGCGACCCCGCGCTGGCGGGCCAGCTGCCGCAGCGCGAACTCCAGCTGCTCCGGCCGCTTCGTGGCGAGTACGACGCTGACGCTCGGCCAGCCCGCGAACCGGACCCCCGCCAGGCCGGCCATCCGGCTCCGCCAGGCGAGGGTGCCGTGGTCGTCGTACGCGGCCCGGCGCAGCAGCACGCTGTGCTCCTCGCGGGCCAGCGCGTCGTCGAGGTCGACCGGTTCGTCGAGCAGCGCGGACAGCCGCTCGCCGAGGAACGGCCGGACGGACGCCGGCACCCGCCCGACCACGGGTACGCCGGCCAGCGCCAGCCCGGCAACCACGTGAGCCACCCCAGCAGCACCATCGGCGCTCACCTGCGGCAGCGAGAGCCGGACCCCCTGAGCGTCGCGGAGCCCCTCGACCAGCCGCTCGGTGACCCCGCGCGCGAGGTCGACCGGCCGCTCGCCCAGCAGGGCGCGACCGCCCGCGACGGTCAGCGCGACGGTCGGGGTCTTCCAGCCCGGCCGGAACCCGATCGGCGTCAGCGTTCGCTCGTCCAGCGGACCGAAACCCGGCTCGGGGGTGACCACGACCGGCGCCCGGCCGATGACCTCGTGCACCGGCAGCGAGGCCGGGGAGTCGGCGAGCACTACGTCGGGAGGTACGTCGAGCTCCGCGGCGGCCGCGTCGAGCGGCGAGTCGAAGCGGCGTACGTCGGCGTCACCGGCCGAGCTGCGACCCGTCGTACTCGCGACGAAGAGCCCGCCGGAGGCGTCGCGACCGGGAGTCGACTGGCGGACCAGCTCGGAGAGCACCGGCTTGGCGCCCACCTTCGAGACGAACGTCGCGACGCTCAGCACCGAGCCGCGGGGGCCGCGCCGGGCGTTGAGCGTCGCCAGCGGCGGCCACTCCGGGCGGGCCACCGCGACCAGCGGCTGCCCTGCCTCGGCCAGCCAGACGGCCACGGAGAAGACGTTGCCGACGAGCGGGACCAGACCCACCGCGGTACGCAGCGCGGCCCGGTCGGCAGCCGCGAGTACGACGGTCGCCCATGGCCCCGGGACCATCGGCCCGGCCTCGGCCAGGCCGACCACGGTGACGCCGTCCGACGGCAGTGAGGCCCGGGCCGCGTCGAAGAGGGGCTCGACCGACGCGTCGACCAGCAGCAGGACCGGCCGGGTGGCCGACTCCAGGAGCGCGCGCAGCGGGTTCAGCGGGTCAGGGCGCGCCGGTCCGGATTCCTTCTGCACGCGAGTCATGCTAACCAGCGAGCCATAGACTCTCCGACAATGGAGAATCTGGAGGGCAACGGCGAGTTCGCCATCGCCTGGCCCTGGGAGGCGGGGCCGCTGCGCTGGGGCCGGACCGCCGTGATGAGAGTGCGCAACGAGGCGCGCTGCCTGCCGTGGGTGATGCCCTCGGTGCTGGCGGCGTACGACGCGGTGGTGCTGGTCGACAACGGCTCCGACGACGGCACCCCCGACCTGGCCCGCAAGCTGGCCGACGAGCTGGATGCGGGCGACCGGCTGACGGTGCGCGACTACCCGTTCCGGGTGGCCCGGGCCGGTGAGGAGAACCTGCTCGCTCCCGCCCGGTCGGTGCACAGCCTGACCTGGTTCTACAACTGGTCCTTCGCGCAGTCGCGGACGTCGTACTCCTTCAAATGGGACGGCGACATGATCCTCACCGCCGAAGGCGTGCGCGTGCTCCGCGACCTCGAGTGGCAGCTCGCGCCCGTGCACGCGATCGTCGCGATCCCGACCCATCCGCTGTACGTCGAGAGCGACAGCGTCGCCTGGCTGGACGACGGGTCCGCGCACCTCGAGGCGTACGGCGCTCCCAACCGGCCGGAGTTCCGCTTCCTCAAGGCCTTCGAGTGGGAGACCCGCGACCAGCCGGAGTGGGCCGAACGCATCGAGCTTCCGTACGGCATCTGCCTGGAGCTGAAGTTCCTCGACAGCGACGAGTTCAGCCACTGGACCTCGCCGGAGTCGTTCCTCGACAACCCGCGGGCGGTCCGCAAGCAGCGCGAGTGGGCGATCTTCGAGGCCGTGCGCGCCGGCCGGCCGGGCGACATCAAGGGCCTGCGCCGGGTCGAGGCGCCTGAGGGGACGCACGTCATCCAGCACGTCATCGACACCAACCGATCGACTGCCAGCCTCTCGACAACCCACCGATCGACAACCCACCGACCGACACCCCACCGATCGACGACAGAGACGCCCGACGGCGCCCCCGGAGGAGTGAGATGAGCGAGTCGTCCGAAGATCCGGGCACGAGCGAAGCCCCGGCGCCGGCACTCCGGGTGGTGCTGCTGCCGGGCACGCGGCGTACGGGCGCGCACGCCGTACTCGACACGCTGACGCAGTTCGACATCGCTACGCCGCAGCAGGCGCGCTGGCTGGCCACCTTCCACGCCAAGGTCTTCGAGCTGGCCGGCGTGGTGCCGACCGACGCCCGGCCGCAGGCGGCGTTCCTGCTCGCCAACACCGGCTCGCAGCCGGACCTGCGCGAGGAGGCGCGCGCCTGGCTGCGCCGCCAGCTCGACGTCCAGCCGCAGCTGCTCCTGCACGAGCCCCGGATCGCCTTCCTGGCCAGCTTCTGGCGCGAGATCGTGATCTCGTGCGACGCCGGGCCGGGGTTCGTCGGCGTCCAGCGGCCGCCGGCCGACATCGCGCACGGCGCCCAGCCGTCCGGGCCGCTCTCCGACGCCGGTCACCTCGCGTCGTGGCTCAACGCCCAGCTGACCTACGAACGCTCCACCCGCGACCAGCCGCGCAGCTTCCTGCTGTACGACGACCTCCTCGACGACTGGACCGGCCCGATCATGCGGCTGGGCCAGGCCCTCGACCTGCCCGCCGTACTCGAGTGCGGCCCGCAGGGCATCCGCCGGGTCCACCACACGCTGGCCGAGCAGGCCCCGTTGCCGACGTCGCCGGTACCGCTCGCGGAGTCCGAGGCGCCGACCGCGCTGGTCGACCTGTGCGCCCAAGCCTGGGCCGCGCTACAGGCGCTGACCGCCGACCCGGCCGACGCTGCGGCCGAGGCCGCGCTCGACGACGTCGCCGAGGGTTACCGACTGCTCTACCTCGAGGCCGAGGCCGTGGCCCGGTCGTCCATCAACGCCGCCCGGGAGGCCGGCAAGGCGTTCGTTCGGTCGCAGGCGGCCGACGCGGGTGCGGCGGCGACCGCCCCGGCGGCTCCGGTTAAGCCGGCCGTCCCCGAACCGCCCCGGGCGACCCGTCGCTGGGCCCGGCGCTCCCGGGCCTGAGCCCCGATGACCCTGCCGATGAGTCTGCCGCTGCCTCGGATCGAGGTACGCCGCGCCGCCGACCGGTTCGTCACCACCGAGCGGGGGCGGACGACGTACCACTCGTTCTCGTTCGGGCACTTCTACGACCCTGCCAACATCCGCTTCGGGCTGCTCGTCTGCCACAACGACGACCATCTCCAGCCCGGCTCCGGGTACGCCGACCACCCGCACCGCGACCTCGAGATCGTCACCTGGGTGCTGTCGGGTGCGCTGACGCATCGGGACAGCACCGGCTCTGGCGCTGGCTCTGGCGCTGGCTCGGGCGGCGGCTCGGGGGTGGTCGGCGCCGGTCAGGTGCAGGCGATGTCGGCGGGGAGCGGCGTCGTACACAGTGAGGTCGTGGAGCCCGGCGCCGGCCCGACCCGGTTCGTGCAGACCTGGGTACTGCCCGACGAGCCCGGCGTCCGCCCGCGCCACGCGACCGCCGACCTGGCGTTCGCGCCGGGCGAGCTGACGCCTGTCGTGTCCGGGTCGGACCACGGGGCCGCGCTGCGGATCGGCGCACGCGCCGCCACCCTGTATGCCGCCAGCCTGGCCACCGGCGACACCGTGGCCCTGCCGGACCTCACCCGCGCGCACGTCTTCGTCGCGACCGGCACCCTCGAGCTCGAGGACGCCGCGGCCCTCGCCGAGGCCGACGCCGCGCGGGTCACGAACGCCGGCGGTCTGCGGCTGACCGCGACCGCCCCGACTCAGCTCCTGGTCTGGGGCTTCGCTAACTGACCAGCACCAGGCTGGCGAACGCCGCCTCGAGGTCGCTGCCGCCGAAGATGGCCTCGCCCAGGCGGCCCGGGACCACGTGGGTACCGGACTGATCGGTGAGTCGGTAGCGGCCGCGGGGCGTGGCCCACGCATACACCCCGGGCCTGGGTTGTCGGCGCCGCCAGCTTCCGTGGGTGGCGATCCGGTGGTGGGTCAGAGTCATCGGACCGGCGTTGTCGAGGCTGGTCTGCCCCGGTGGTCCGCCGGGGTCGTAGGGAACCGTGTGGTCGAGCTGCATCTGCCGGCCGCATCCCGGCCAGGTCGATGACCGGGCGGATCGTCACCCGAGAATGGCCGAGGACCTTTCGCGCCTGGGCCAGCGTGATCGGCGCCCCGTTATCTCCGCCCGCTCCCTGGAACCGGGCGATTCCGTCGGCGTCGCGGGTGAAGTCCGACTCCGTGATGTGGACGAACAGCGTCGCCTTCGGCGCCGCAGCTTCCGCGCCACGGCCCGCCAGCACCTCGAGTACGGCGGCCGGGTTGGCCAACAGGCCCAACGCCTCGGCCCGACACTCGTCGAGCGTCGGCCGGCGTTCCTGGACGTCTTGAGCGTGCTTGTCCTGGAGGATCCGGGCGACCCGGTCGACCTGGGCGTCCAGCTGGATCGCGTCGGTGGCCTCGAGCTTGGCCCAGAGTCCTCTGGTGCCGTGCCGGCTGGCCCGGTTGACGTGGACAAAGCGAGACTCTTGCTCCTCGGCCCGCCGCTCGTCCTCGGCCGCGGTGTCGCAGGCCAGCACGAGCGAGTCGAGCAGCGTGAGCAGCCGACCGGCCGGCAGAGACCCGGCGACCTAGCTCAGCCGGGCGTCGATCTCGGCGGCCTGGGCCGGGCTGACCTCACGGGTGGCCTTGGCGATCTTGCGCGCTACCCACGACTCCAACGCCAGGTCGATCGTGGTCAGCTGCCAGAGCCCGGGCAGTCGGTGCCGTAGGTCCAGGG
>DASXRJ010000165.1:0-6358 GCA_036506675.1 Nocardioides sp.
CGCCCGTCGACGCGTGAACGGGTGGAAGAGGCGATCCGCCGGCTGGGCTACCGCCCGAACTCGGCCGCGCGGGCACTCGTCACGCGCCGCTCCTCGACGATCGGGGTGATCGGGTCCAGGTCCGGGTTCTGGGGACCGAGCACCGTGCACCGGACCATCCAGGCGGCCGGCAGGCAGGCCGGCTTCTTCGTCAGCTCGACCAACCTGCAGAGCATGACCCGGGCCGAGATCAGCGACGCGATCAGCCATCTCGCCGACCAGCGCGTCGAGGGGATCGTCCTCATCGCCGCGCAGGACGAGGCGGTCGACGTCGCCCGCTCCCAGGAGGCGGCCGGGGTGCCGGTGATCGTCGTCGAGGGCGACGAGACCAAGGCGCGCTGGACGGTCGGCGTCGACCAGGTCGCCGGCGCCGAGCTGGGGACGCGCCACCTCCTCGAGCGCGGGCACACCGAGGTCGTCCATCTGGCCGGCCCGCAGGACTGGACCGAGGCCAGGGCCCGGCTGCTCGGCTGGCAGACCGCGATGTATGCCGCGGGGCTGCAGCCGTCCCGGTACCTGATGGGGGACTGGAGCGCGCGGAGCGGGTACGACGCCGGCCGGGAGATCGCCCGGCGTCGTGACGTCACCGCGGTGTTCGCCGCCAACGACCAGATGGCCCTGGGCCTGCTGCGCGCGCTGGCGGAGGCGGGCCGCGCGGTGCCGGGCGAGGTCAGCGTCGTCGGGTTCGACGACATCCCCGAAGCCGCCTACCTCGTGCCCCCGCTCACCACGGTTCGTCAGGACTTCACCGCCGTCGGCCGGCGCGCGATCGAGATCCTCCGGGCCGCGATCGACGGCCGGGCACCCGGTGCGGACATGCCCGAGCGGCTGATCAGACCCGAGCTCGTCGTACGCGCCAGCACCGCCGCACCTCCAGGAAGGGAAAGCTGAATGCCGGAATCAGCCATGACGACCACCTCCGCCTCGCAGCCCGAGGTCTGGTTCCTCACCGGGAGCCAGAGCCTCTACGGCCCCGAGACGCTGGGCCAGGTCGCCGACCAGTCCCGCGCGATAGCCGCCCGCCTCGCGAGCGTCGCCGACCTCCCCGTGCGCGTGGTCTGGAAGCCGGTGCTGCTGGACGCGTCCGCGATCCACCGCCAGATGCTCGACGCGAACAGCGCCACGGAGTGCGTCGGCGTGATCGCCTGGATGCACACGTTCTCACCGGCCAAGATGTGGATCGCCGGACTCGACGCGTTGCAGAAGCCCCTGCTGCACCTGCACACGCAGGCGGCCGCGGCGCTCCCGTGGTCGACCATCGACATGGACTTCATGAACCTGAACCAGGCCGCCCACGGCGACCGCGAGTTCGGCTACATCCAGACCCGGCTCGGCGTCGCGCGCAAGACGGTGGCCGGACATGTCGAGTCGCCCGCGGTCACGAGCCGCATCGCCGACTGGGCCCGTGCCGCGCTCGGACGCGCCGAGCTGCGCCGGCTGCGGCTGGCGCGGTTCGGTGACAACATGCGCGACGTGGCGGTCACCGAAGGCGACAAGGTCGACGCCCAGCTGCGGTTCGGCGTCTCCGTCAACACCTACGGCGTCAACGACCTGGTCGCGGTCGTGGACCAGGTCGGCGACGCCGACGTCGACAAGCTGGTCGAGGAGTACGCCGACAGCTACCGGGTCGCGCCGGAGCTGCTGCCCGGCGGGGCTCGCGCGGAGTCGCTGCGGTACGGCGCCCGGATCGAGCTGGGCCTGCGGGCCTTCCTCTCCGACGGCGGCTTCGGCGCCTTCACGACGAACTTCGAGGACCTCGGCGGGCTGCGTCAGCTGCCGGGCCTGGCCGTGCAGCGGCTGATGGCCGACGGTTTCGGCTTCGGCGGCGAGGGCGACTGGAAGACGTCGGTGCTGCTGCGGGCCACCAAGGTGATGGCGGCGGGCCTGCCCGGCGGCACGTCGTTCATGGAGGACTACACGTACCACCTGGTGCCCGGCGAGGAGAAGATCCTCGGCGCCCACATGCTCGAGGTGTGCCCCACGATCACCAGCCGGCAGCCGTCCCTGGAGATCCATCCGCTCTCCATCGGCGGGCGTGAGGACCCGGTCCGTCTTCGTTTCACCGCGGACCCGGGTCCCGGCGTCGTCGCCGGGCTCTCCGACCTCGGCGACCGGTTCCGCCTCACCGTCAACGAGATCGACCTCGTCGACCCGGACCATGACCTTCCGATGCTGCCCGTCGCGTGCGCCGTCTGGCGGCCGCGCCCCAGCCTCCCGGTGTCGGCCGAGGCATGGCTGATGGCGGGAGCTCCGCACCACACGGTCCTGTCGAAGGCGGTGGGGGTGGACGTGCTCGCGGACTTCGCGGAGATGACGGGTACTGAGATCGTGGTCATCGACGACGACACCACCCCGCGCGCGTTCCAGCGCGAGCTGCGCTGGAACGCCACGTACCACCGGCTGGCGGAACGCCTCTGACGATCCGAGCGAGGAGAGCACGATGGAGCAGCGCATGCTGGCACGAGCCGGACTGCCGGTGTCCGTGGTCGGACTGGGCACCTGGCAGCTCGGGGCCGACTGGGGCGACGTGTCCGAGGCGACCGCTCGCGAGGTCCTGGAGACCTCCGCGGCCGAGGGCGTCACGTTCTTCGACACCGCCGACGTGTACGGCGACGGCCGCAGCGAGCAGCTCATCGGCCGGTTCCTCACCGGCCACCGCGACGACGGGTTCACGGTGGCGACCAAGATGGGCCGGCGGGCGGAGCAGGTCCCCGAGAACTACGTGCCCGCGAACTTCCGGGCCTGGGTCGACCGCTCGCGGCGCAACCTCGGCGTCGACCGGCTACAGCTGGTCCAGCTGCACTGCCCGCCATCGGCGGTGATCGACAGCGACGCGACGTACGACGCGCTGGACGCGCTGGTCGCCGACGGCTCGATCGCGTCGTACGGCGTGAGTGTCGAGACCGCCGCCCAGGCCCTCAGCGCGATCGCCCGCCCGCACGTGGCGTCGGTCCAGATCATCCTGAACGCCTTCCGGCTCAAGCCGCTCGACGACGTGCTGCCCGCGGCGAGCGAGGCCGGCGTCGGCATCATCGCGCGGGTCCCGCTCGCGTCCGGCCTGCTGTCCGGCAGGTACGACGCGAGCACCACCTTCGCCCCCGACGACCACCGCACCTACAACCGCGACGGCAGCGCGTTCGACGTGGGCGAGACCTTCTCCGGGGTCGACTACGAGACCGGCCTCGCCGCGGCGAAGGAGTTCGCCGAGCTCTGCGCCTCCGACGGCCCGTCCGGCGTGTCGCCGGCCCAGGCGGCGATCGCCTGGGCGTGGCAGCTGCCGGGCGTGACCACCGTGATCCCCGGTGCGCGCAACCCGGCGCAGGCCCGGTCCAACGCCGCGGCGGGTCGTGTCGGTCCCCTGAGCGCCGGCTTCAACGACGGAGTGGCCCGCATCTACGACCGGCACTTCCGAGCGGATATCCACCGGCGCTGGTGACCCGCCTCGCCTCGGCTCGGTCACCCACCGGCGGGCATGAGGCCGAGCTGCATCATCAGGCCGGCGATGTCCGGGTGGGCGTGGAACTCGGTAATCCGGCCGTCCTTCGTCTTGGCGAAGTAGGTGCCGTGACCCTTGACCGTGCGTCCCGTCGCGGGGATCTCCTGGCCACCCATGGCCAGCGGGCCGGTGTTGGTTCCGGTGAACTCGATCTCCGCCGCGACCGAGTCCTCGTCGACGACCCGGTTGTTCCCCGTCGCCCGCATGTCCGGGAACGCGGTGTACCAGGCCTGCATGTACGACCGGATCTCGTCCTTGGACCGCATCGGCGCCGGCATGCCGTCGTCGGTGTAGACGAAGTCGTCGGCGAACAGCGCCGCGAACCCGTCGGTGTCGTGGCTGTCCCACGCGGCCATGCCACGATCGTCGAGTGCGATGATCTCGTCCCGTGTCATGAACTTTCCCTCCGTAGTGCGGAACATCTGACACTCCACACGGTCCTCCCCGGACCGGGCGCCTGACAAGGGATCTCATGACTCTGCGTCAGCGAGTACGCCTGCCTGGTCAGGAATCGGCTACCGTCGGTGGCGGATTTCACATCAGGGTGGCCGTGCGCGTCATGTCAGCGCCCTGCGGTTGGCGGTGTGCTCGAAGATCAGGCTGGTCTGGGTCGCGGCCATCTCGCGGGAGGCGCTGAGGTAGCGCACGACGAAGTCGCGGAGGTCGTCCGAGGAGCGCGCGGCGACGTGGAGCAGGAAGTCGTCGGGGCCGGCGACGAAGAAGACGTTGAGCACGCCGGGCAGCGCGGCGAGCTTGTCCGTGAAGGTGCCGATGGCCGTGCGGGCGCCGGGCAGCAGGCGTACGGCGATCATCGCCTGGATGGGCAGGCCGAGGGCGTCGGGGGACAGCTCGGCGTGGAAACCGGAGATCGCGCCGATGTCCTGCAGGCGTCGTACCCGGAGGGAACAGGTCGACGGCGCGATCCCGACCGCGGCGGCGAGCGCGTTGTTCGGCACGCGCGCGTCGGCCGCCAGCAGGCGCAGCAGCCTGCGGTCGGTCTCGTCGAGCTGGGCGGGTTCGGTCGAACGCCCTCGAAGCGTGTTCGGCGGTGGCGACGCGGATGAGGTCATGGTCGATGATATTTCGATCTGGAAGGAAGTTCTCGATGATCGTTCACCATCTGAACCACTGGGACGCCCTTTCCGGCACTCTCAACGCAATTCGTCGAACTGGAGGACGACATGCGCATCGGCGTACCCAAAGAGGTCAAGAACAACGAGTTCCGCGTCGCGATCACGCCGGCGGGAGTGCACGAGCTGGTCGCGCACGGCCACGAGGTGTACGTCGAGACGGCGGCGGGGGAGGGGTCGTCGATCCCCGACCTCGACTACCTTGCGGCGGGCGCGAAGGTCCTGGACGGGCCCGACGCGGTCTGGGAGGCCGGCGACCTGATCCTCAAGGTCAAGGAGCCGATCGCGGTCGAGTACCCGCGGATGCGCGAGGGCCAGGTGCTGTTCACCTACCTCCACCTGGCGGCGGACAAGGCGCTGACCGACGAGCTCGTGGCCCGCGAGGTCACCGGGATCGCCTACGAGACCGTGCAGGCCCCGAACGGCGCGCTGCCGCTGCTGGCGCCGATGAGCGAGGTCGCCGGCCGGCTGGCCCCGCAGGCCGGTGCGCACCACCTGATGCGTGCCGGTGGCGGACGCGGCGTGCTGCTCGGCGGTGTGCCGGGCGTGCGGGCCGGCAAGGTCGTGGTGATCGGCGGTGGCGTGTCCGGCATGAACGCGACGGCGATCGCGGTGGGCCTGCAGGCCGACGTGACCCTGCTGGACAGGAACGTCGACGTGCTGCGTGCCGCGGACCGGCTCTACCAGGGCCGGGTGCGGACGGTGGCGTCCAACGCGTACGAGATCGAGCGGGCGGTGCTCGACGCCGACCTGGTCATCGGCGCGGTGCTGATCCCCGGTGCCAAGGCGCCGACCCTGGTCTCCAACGACCTGGTGTCACGGATGAAGCCGGGCTCGGTGCTCGTCGACATCTCGATCGACCAGGGCGGCTGCTTCGAGGACTCCCGGCCCACCACGCACGCCGAGCCGACGTACACCGTGCACGACTCGGTCTTCTACTGCGTGGCGAACATGCCCGGCGCGGTCCCGCACACCTCGACGTACGCGCTGACCAACGTGACCCTGCCGTACGCCGTCGCGCTGGCCGGCAAGGGCTGGCAGCAGGCGCTGCGCGACGACCGGTCCCTGGCGCTGGGCCTGAACACCCACGACGGGCAGCTCACCAACGCACCCGTCGCCGAGGCGCACGGCCTGGAGTCCGTCGCGCTGCGGAGCGTCCTCGGCAGCTGACCGGTCACGCCTGGCGGCCGTGGGCGCCCGCTGAATTCCGCACAGACCACGACCCGGAATGCCTTCCCGCGCATCGCGGGAAGGCATTCTCGCGTCAGGCTCGCCCGGCGCGGCGCTCGCTTCGAGAGTCTCATCGGCAACCGATCCCTTGACGGAAGAGGTCGCCAGGAAGAGAATCCGTTGCACATAACAGCATAGTTGCGTAATACGCAACAAGTGAAGGGACTCCTATGCGTGCATCCCGAAATCTCGGCGCTCTCCTGATCGGCCTCCTCACCGCCGGCAGCATCGTCTTACCGACCGCGCCGACCTCCGGTGCGCTCGCCGTGGCCGCGCCCGAACGCTCCCAGACGCGAGTGCAGTTCGAGCACTGGCCTCAAGAGCAGGGCAAGCAGCTGAGCAAGGTGGTCGGCAGGTTCGCCGATCGCGGCGAGTATGCGGTGTTCGACGCCGACAACACGATCTGGCGTTACGACCTGGAAGAGTCGCTGTTGCCGTTCCTGGAGATGAAGGGCGTGCTCAC
>DASXRJ010000166.1:0-6110 GCA_036506675.1 Nocardioides sp.
CGAGCGCACCGAGATCGTCGAGGACACCCCGACCACCCGCCCGAAGACCAGCCCCCATCCGCTCACCTTCACCAACCAGGCCAAGCCCGGCACCCTGCCCCGGCTTCGGTTCGGCCGGTCCTACGCCTTCCGGGCCTGGCAGGTCGACCTGGCCGGCAATACCCGCCCCCATGAGCTCGACCCACGGCCGGCCGCGCCCGAGCCGGACGTCGCGCACGTCCTTCAGGACCTGGTCCCGACCGGCCCGATAGACGGCGCTGGGCTTTGGACCGACGCGCTGCGCCGTGCCACGAGTGAGTCCCTCTCAGCGGGGCGACAGGTGGTCGAGCACGCGCCTCCGGACCTGCCCGAGGACCTCACCGCGCTGGTCGCCACCCGGCTGGCCGACCTGGCCGGCGCGCGGACGGAACGGACCGCGCCGTCCGCCGGCGCGCTGCGGCGTACCGCCGTCCACGCGGCCGCCGACGCCGCCGTCGCCCGGGTCGAGCACCCGCTCGTGCACGACACCGCCGTGACCGACCTCAGCCGCATCGGCGGCCTGGTCGCGTCCCAGGCCGGCGCGCTCCAGCTGGTCGGCCCAATCGCGGACCTCGCGGTCCGGGCCCTGGCCACGATCACCAGGCTGCGGCCGTTCCTGCGCTGGGACCCGGTGCAGCCACCCGCAGTGGTCGCGCGCCGGCCGTTCACCGAGGCCGAGTCGCTGCGGGTGCTGGTGATCCGCTCGGGGGTCACCCAGGATCCCGACACATTGGCGATCAAGGTCACCGACCCGACGACGTACGCCGCGCAGGTCAAGGCCCGGCACCCCGACTACCGCCCCAGCTCCGAGCGGCACCTCGCGCCGCCGAAGAGCACGCAGATGACCGCCGAGCTGCACGGGATGTTCGACGACGGCATCGGCGACTCGGCGGGCGAGAAGGCCGCGGCCAACTCGATGCTCGCCCTCGCCCTGACCGAGGACGGCTCCTTCCTGGACACCACCCGGGCGAACCTCGACCATCCCGCCAAGCGAGTGCCGCAACCTGGTGTCCGACTGGTCGACCCGCCGGTGCCGCAGACCGCGCTGAAGCAGCTCCCGTTGGATCCGGGCGAGTCCCCCGCGCCCGGGCAGTACATCGTGCACGACACCGACAACCTCACCCTTCCTTATCTGCCCGACCCGATCGCCGACGGCGTCTCGATCGTCTTCCCCGAGGCGGGAGCGGACCGGCCGGTGCCGCTGCCGCTCCCGTGGGGCGGAGAGGGGTTCACCGCGGCGTACGGCGGGGAGTGGCCGCGCGTCGAGCCGTTCCGGCTGGCGCTCGTCGGCGCCGAGGAGCTCGGCGGCCGCGTCGACGGCCGGGTCATCCACCTGCGCCTGCCGGCGGGCGACGTGCAGCGGCTGCGGCTGTCCTCGTCGATTCCCTCGAAGGCACTTGACCTGCTCGGCCCGTGGCGGACGATCAGCAGCGTGTTCACCTCCCAGCCCGAGGTGGCCGAGGCCGCGGCCGATGGCTGGCTGTGGAGCCTGTCCCCGTCGGAGTCGGTCACCTTGGTACACGCCGTACCCCGGCCGCTCGCCGTACCCCGGCCGACGCGGCTCACCTCGGGCAGAAGCTCCGGACAGACGTCGGCGTGGCTCGCTGGCGGCCTCGACGTGCACGGACCTTCGACCGACAGCGTGACCGCCGAGGCCAGCTGGACGGACCCCGTCGACGACCTGGCCGCCCCCGGGCCGGATCTGCATGCGAAGTCGGAGAAGGGGTTCCAGATCCCGATCAAGGACTGGGAGGACATCGCCGTCCTGACGTCCTTCGACGGCACCTTCACCGTGCCCGGCTTCGGGCCCGTCGCGGTGCACCGCGCAGTGCACGAGTTCGGCGACACCCTGCACCGCAGGGTCACCTACCGGTTCCGGGCCACGACCCGGTTCCGGGAGTACTTCGCGCCCGACCTCATCGCCGGCGACCCCGCCAACCCGCTCGATGACGGTCGTTCGGTCGTCGCGGCACCCGTCACGGTCGACATCCCGTCGTCGGCGCGGCCGGCCGCACCCGTCGTACACTCGGTGATCCCGATGTTCCGCTGGGACTATGGGACCGAGCCCGAGCAGCCGATGGCCCGCCGCCACGTCCGGCGTGCCGGGGTTCGGATCTACCTGCGGCGGCCCTGGTTCTCCTCCGGTGAGGGCGAGCTGCTCGGCGTACTCCTGGCACCGCCCACCGGCGACGTCTTCGGACCGCCACCGGAGGACCAGTCCGGCTTCCCGTGGGTGTCCAAGGCCGGTGGCGACCCGGTGTGGTTCGGCGCGGAGTTCAAGCGGCGGGCGATGCAGCCCCTCCAGCTGGACAACCTGATGGCGCTGACCGGCCTCGAGGACCGCGTCGACCCGGCCCGGCCGGTCAGGCTCGACCGGGCGGTCACGCTGCCCACCGCGAACGGCGATTTCACCGTCCAGGTGGCCGGCTATCGGCCGCAGTACAACGCGACCCGCAACCTCTGGTACGTCGACGTGGCCCTCGACCCGGGCGCCACGACCTGGGGATTCGTGCGGCTCGCGATCGCCCGCTACCAGCCCACCTCGATCCCGGGCTGCGAACTGTCGATGCCAGCCCGCTGCGACTACGTCCAGCTGCCGCCCGAACGCAGCGTCTCGGTCTCGCGCACCGACGCGAGGCACGTTCGGGTGCTGTTGTCCGGCTCCGTCGGCACCCGAGCCCCGGTGGTCGACGTCGTCGGCCGAGAGACGCCGACGATGGCCGATCTGGTGCGGGAGAACCGCCTGGTCGTGGCCCGGCTGCAGCGGAAGAACCCTCAGCTGCAGAGCGACCTCGGCTGGACCACCGTGGCGACCCAGGAGCTCGCCATCCACGCCGCCGACGAGTCGGCCCACTCCGCGGTCTGGGTCGGCGAGCTCAACGCCGGTCGGGAGATCCTGCTGCGGAGGCCGCTCGATACCGTGGAGCCGGCCCCGGGTACGCCCCCGTCCACCTGGCGCGTGGTTGTCGAGGAGTGGGAGCGCTTCCCGGGCGACCAGCTGTCACCCAGGGAGGCCGGCCCGGTGATCGCACACCCCCGACCGGTGTGGGAGCAGCGACTGGTCTTCGCCGACGAAGTGATGCTCTGACCAACTGCTCATCCGACTGTGGACGCGAGCCGGTCATCACTCAATACCCCTGTCCTGGAGCGGCGTATCGGCGATCGAATAGTCCTCGTCCACGACGTCGGTCGGCTCGGGAGGCTCGGGCGCAAGGATGTCTTCGGGGGCGTGATGGCGGGACAGGTCGTCCACCAGGAACGAAAGGTTGCCGAGCTCGGACCAGCGGTCCACGACGGCGGCGGCGTCGTCCTCGCTCTCGCATAGCTCTCGGGCAAGCAGCTGGTCGTCGCGGTAGATGCGCACCTCGATGGCAGAGGCGCCGTTGTCGTAGAGGCTGTCTTCCGACATTGCCAGGACCTCCTCGGGGAACGGGCGTTACCCCCAGCCTCGCCCCGGTGTGGTGCAACCGACAGGGACCAAAGGCACTCGCTGGCGGGACCCGGGCTAGGCCGATCCGGAACCTTTAGGTTAGGCTTGCCTTACGCCACCGAGATTCGGAGTACGCCGTGATCGTCTGCCACTGCCAAGTCGTCAACGACGACGCGGTCGGTCGCGCAATCGAGAACGGCGCGCGGACGGTGGCGCAGGTCTGCGGCGCCACCGGGGCGGGCCGCAACTGCGGTTCGTGCGTGTTCACCCTCAAACGACTGATGTGCGAGCATGATGGTTTCGTCTCATCAATCGTGGAGGTTGAAGGTGCAGCCAGTTAGTCCCCGAGTCCCCGAGCTCCTGAACGACGCGCTCACCTTCGAGCTGACGGTCACCAACACGTACTTCCTGCACGCCCGGATGCTCGACAACTGGGGCTTCGTCAAGCTCGGGAAGGTCTTCTACGACCTCTCCATCGACGAGATGAAGGACGCCGACGCACTGATCAACCGGATCCTGATGTTCGACGGCCACCCGAACGTCCAGCGGCTCAACCCGATCACGATCGGCGAGACGCCCGAGGAGATGCTCCGTCTCGCCTTCGAGAGCGAGAAGGCCGCCGTCGCGCAGTTCAACGCCGGCGCCCAGGAGTGCCACGACCTCGGCGACCACGGTACGGCGGCCGTCTTCGAGGAGATGGTCCGCGACGAGGAGCGGCACGCCGACTTCTTCGAGAGCCAGCTCGACGCGATCGCCCAGGTCGGCGTACAGGGATATCTCGCGCAGCAGCTCGACGCCGGCACTCCCCCGGCCTGACCCGCCCGGTCTACTCGTCCGCGACGCCATCCGGATCGGCTCCGAGCCGCAGAGTCGCAACTTCTTCCCACCGGTAGTGGCTTCGTAGTCGGGTGACGGCCGCGAGCATCAGGTCGGCGACGGGGAGGCGAACGGGCTGCGAGGCCGGCGTACCGAAGCTGTCCATGATCGCGCGGTTCCGGGTGCCGGAGTTGAGGTAGCCAAGGGTGACGTGCGGCCGGAACGGCGCGTCGTCGTTGCCTTGGCGCTGTCCGGTCGCCCCGGCGTCGATCAGGCCGGCCCGGATGGCGGCAAGCGGCGCGCACGACGCGGCCAGGACCACAGAGTCGGTCATGGTCGTCACCTGCCCGAGCTCCACCTCGATCGGCGGCAGCCCAGCAGCGAAATCACGAGCGGCCGCCAGTATGGACTCGAGCTCGGCGGCCTGGACCTCATCGACGAAACCGACTTCGAGCACCGTGAGGTGAAGCCACTCGCGCGGGACCATGTCCACGGTCGCAAGCGGCGCCAGCATGGGTTCGGCTTCCAGCCAGACGCGGGTCAGATCGTGCGCGCCGTCGAAGGTGAGGTACCAGTAGAGGCACGACCTTCCGATCGTCCAATCGGGGCGCCATTCTTCATGGGCCCGGAGCTCGTCCGACCCAGGCGCCAGCGGCCACTCGCTCATCGTCGGCGACCGAGCACGTCCATATGCCCGCCTGAGGATCGGCCGGACTATTGGCCGTCGACGAGCTCGAGCTCGCCGTCGGCCAGCCGCACCTTCGCCCGCCTCAGCGGTACGACCGTGGTCAGCCCGCGGAAGACGGTGCCGAGCCCGGGGACCTTGGCGAAGACGCCCTGCGGTCCCCTGACCATCCGGCCGGTCGAGACGTTGTACTTGGCTCCGTGCCACGGGCAGACGAGACAGCCGTCGTCGTCGATGCTGCCCTCGGCGAGGTCGGCGCCGAGGTGGCGGCAGCGGCGGCTGACGGCGAAGTAGTCGCCGTTGTTGCCCACGGCGTAGCCGTCGACGCCGGTGACGGTGCCGACGGGGAGGTCGTCCGGAGTGCCGATGTGGGTCATGTGAGCTCCTGGGAGGGGACGATCGAGACACCGACGGTACGCCGGTCGCATCGCCCCATGGTCCCGTCTCAGTACGACGCCCGGGCGGCCGACGCGCCCGCACGTCGATCGGGTTGAATCGGCCCATGCCTTCGACGCCGCCCGCCGGCCGTGACGTGATCCCGCTCGGCGAGGCGACCAAGGCGTGGTTCGACATCTCCCTGCAGACCTTCGGCGGTCCGGCCGGGCAGATCGCGGTGATGCAGCACAAGCTGGTCGACGAGAAGCGCTGGATCGGCCAGCAGCGGTTCATGCACGCGCTCAACTACTGCATGCTGCTGCCCGGTCCCGAGGCGCAGCAGCTGGCGATCTACACCGGCTGGCTGCTCAACGGCACCCGCGGCGGCCTGATCGCGGGCAGCCTGTTCGTCCTGCCCGGCATGCTCGCGCTGCTGGCCCTGTCGGCGGTCTATGTGCGGTTCGGCGAGACCGATGCGGTCTCCGCGCTCTTCGCGGGCCTGGCTCCGGCGGTGATCGCGATCGTCGTCCAGGCCGTGCAGCGGGTAGCCAGGCGGGCGCTGACCCACTGGGCGCTGATGGGTCTCGCGGTGGGGTCGTTCCTGGCGCTCACTCTCTTCGCGGTGCCGTTCCCCGTGGTGGTGCTGGCGGCCGGCGTACTCGGATGGTCTCTCAGCCGGCGGATACCGTCGCTGCGCGCGGCCAAGCCCCAAGCGGCCAGCGACGGCCCCACTCCCCTGATCGGCGACGAGGCGCTGCACCACGACCTGCCGTCGGGGAGGCGGTC
>DASXRJ010000167.1:0-2002 GCA_036506675.1 Nocardioides sp.
GCGGCATGATCTCCAGCTGGGTGACCGTGCGAGCGCCCTGCCGGTGCGCCGTACCCAGGCAGTCGGCACCGGTGTCACCACCACCGATGATGATCACGTCCTTGCCAGTGGCAACGATCTGCTCCGGGACCGTCTCACCGAGTGCGACCCGGTTCGCCTGCGGCAGGTACTCCATCGCCTGGTGGATCCCGCCGTACTCGCGTCCCGGTACCGGCAGGTCGCGGGCCGCGGTGGCACCCGTCGCGATGACGACGGCGTCGTACCGCTGCTTGAGCTGGGTGCCGGTGACGTCCACGCCGACGTTGACGCCGGAGCGGAAGACCGTGCCCTCCTCCTTCATCTGCTGGATCCGGCGCTCGACCTGCACCTTCTCCATCTTGAACTCGGGGATGCCGTACCGCAGCAGCCCGCCCGGAGCATCAGCACGCTCGTAGACCGCGACGGTGTGACCCGCCCGGGTCAACTGCTGGGCGGCGGCCAGGCCGGCCGGGCCGGAGCCGACGACGGCGATCGTCTTGCCGGTCAGCCACTCCGGCGGCTGCGGCTGGACGTCGCCGGACTCCCAGGCCTTGTCGATGATCGAGACCTCGACGTTCTTGATCGTCACCGGCTCCTGGTTGATGCCGAGCACGCACGCCGGCTCACAGGGCGCCGGGCAGAGCCGGCCGGTGAACTCCGGGAAGTTGTTGGTCGCGTGCAGCCGCTCGATCGCGCCGGACCAGTCGCCCCGCCAGACCAGGTCGTTCCACTCCGGGATCAGGTTGCCGAGCGGGCAGCCCGAGTGGCAGAACGGGATGCCGCAGTCCATGCAGCGCCCGGCCTGCTTGGTGATGATCGGCAAGAGCGCCTTGCCGGGCCCACCGGGGTAGACCTCTTTCCAGTCCTTCACCCGCTCGTCCACCGGCCGCCGGTCGGCGACCTCCCGCGGGGTGGTCAGGAATCCCTTCGGGTCAGCCATCAGATGGCCTCCATCATCTTTCGCGTGGTGGCGTCCTCGTCCAGCCCGTCCCGCTCGGCGGCCGCCTTGGCCGCCAGCACCCGGGCATAGTCGCGGGGCATCACCGTGGTGAACCTGGTGGCGGCGGCAGGCCAGTCGGCGAGCAGCTTGGCCGCCCGCTCCGAACCGGTCTCCTCGTGGTGCCGCCGTACCAGGTCGTGCAGCAGTTCGGACTCGTCCTCGGTGACCGGGTGCAGGTCCACCATCTCCGGGTTCACCAAGGCGTGGTCCAGGTCGAGCACATGGGCCACGCCGCCCGACATGCCCGCCGCGAAGTTCCGGCCGACGGCGCCCAGGACGACGACACGCCCGCCGGTCATGTACTCGCAGGCGTGGTCGCCGACCGACTCGACGACCGCGGTCGCGCCGGAGTTCCGGACGCAGAACCGCTGGCCCACTCCACCGCTGATGAAGAACTCACCGGACGTCGCGCCGTACGCGATGACGTTGCCGGCGATGATCTGGTCGGCCGCGTCGAACCGGGCCCGGCGATCCGGCCGGATCACCACCCGGCCGCCGGACAGGCCCTTGCCGACGTAGTCGTTGGCGTCACCCTCGAGGCGCAGCGTGACACCGCGCGGGACGAAGGCGGCGAACGAGTTGCCGGCCGACCCGGTGAAGGTCAGGTCGATGGTGCCGTCGGCCAGGCCCGCGGCCTTGTACCGCTTGGTGATCTCGTGGCCGAGCATGGTGCCGACGGTCCGGTTGACGTTCCGGATCGGCAGCTGCGCGCGGACCGGCTCACCGTTGTCCAGCGCCGGCTGGCAGATCCGGATCAGCTCGTTGTCGAGCGCCTTGTCGAGGCCGTGGTCCTGCGTGCTCACGCAGTGCAGCGGGCCCTCGACGTCGGGCCGGTGCAGGATCGGCGCCAGGTCGAGGCCCGCGGCCTTCCAGTGGTCGACGGCGGCGCGGGTGTCGAGCGCCTCGACGCGGCCGATCGCCTCCTCGAGCGTGCGGTAGCCGAGCGACGCGAGGATCTCGCGCACCTCCTGGGCGATGTACTCG
>DASXRJ010000168.1:0-6001 GCA_036506675.1 Nocardioides sp.
GCCCAGGCGGTGGTCCCGGCCGACCGGCTCGACGCCACCGTCGCGGAGCTGGCCGCCGCGCTGACCGCGGCCTCGGCGAGCGCAGTACGCAGCACGAAAGCGCTGCCGCTGTCGGCGCCGGCACGTACGCTCGAGGAGCAGCGGCTCGCCGAGCGGACCGCGCAGGTTGCCCAGTTCCGCGAGCTCGCGGCCAGTTTGGGTAACGCAGTCGGCTAGCCGCCCCGTCGAGGGGCACAAGAGGAGACCTGGTTGTCGTTCATGCAGGGCATGGGCCCGACGTTCCGGATGATGCGCACGGACCGGAGCGTCGTCGAGAACAAGCTCGACCGGCGTACGGTCCGGCGAGTCTTCGGCTTCGCGCGCCCGCACCGCCGGCCGATCGCGGCGTTCTTGGGCGTGACGGTGCTCGACGCGCTGCTCGTCGTGGTGACGCCGCTGCTGATCCAGCACACCGTCGACGACGGCATCTTGAAGCACGACACCTCGGTCGTGGTCTGGCTCGCGACCGCGATGGCGGTCACGGCCATCTTCGACGCGTTGCTCGGGCTCGGCGGCGGCTACCTCTCCTCGCGCATCGGTGAGGGTCTGATCTACGACCTACGCACCCAGGTCTTCGCCCACGTGCAGCGGCAGTCGCTGGCCTTCTTCACCCGCACCCAGACGGGTGCGCTGGTCAGCCGCCTCAACAACGATGTCATCGGCGCGCAGCGGGCGTTCACCTCGACCCTGTCCAACACCGTCGCCAACCTGATCTCGGTCGTGGTCGTCGGCGTGACCATGCTGGCGCTGAGCTGGCAGGTCACGCTGCTGTGCCTGGCGCTGTTCCCGCTGCTGTTCCTGACCTCGCGCTGGGTCGGCGCGCGGCTGGCCGGGCTCACCCGGCAGCAGATGGACGGCAACGCCGACATGGGCAACGCGATGACCGAGCGGTTCAACGTCGGTGGCGCGATGCTGCTCAAGCTGTTCGGACGCCGCGACGAGGAGGACACGCACTTCGCCTCGAAGGCGGCGACGGTCCGCGACCTCGGCGTACGCATCGCGCTGCTGACCCGGATCTTCGCGGCCGTGATGACGTCGGTGCCGGCGCTGGCCACCGCGCTGGTCTACGGCCTCGGCGGCTACCTGGTGATCCAGGGCCACTTCAGCCTCGGCACCCTGCTGGCCCTCGGCACCCTGCTGCTCCGGCTGCTCGGCCCGCTCCAGGGCTTGTCCAACGTGCGGCTCGACGTGATGACCGCGCTGGTCAGCTTCGAGCGGGTCTTCGAGGTGCTCGACCTGCCCTCGATGATCCAGGAGAAGCCGGACGCGGTGGCGCTGCCGCCGACCGCGTCGAGCGTGGAGTTCGACCACGTCGCCTTCGGCTACCCGCGGGCCGAGGACATCTCACTGGCCTCGCTCGAGGTGGTGGCCCGCAAGGAGTCGCGAGACACGGGGCAGGTGCTTTCCGACATCTCGTTCACCGCGGCGCCGGGGGAGATGGTGGCCCTCGTCGGTCCGTCCGGGGCCGGCAAGACGACGATGACCCATCTCGTCGCCCGCCTGTACGACGCGGGCTCCGGCGCCGTCCGCGTGGGCGGCCACGACGTCCGCGACGTGACCCTCCAGTCGCTCGAGGACGCGGTCGGCTACGTCACCCAGGACGCCCACATGTTCCACGAGACGATCCGCACCAACCTGCTCTACGCCCGCCCCGACGCGACCGACGAGCAGATCTGGAGTGCGTTGGAGGCGGCCCAGATCGCCACCCTGGTGCGCAGCCTCCCCGACGACCTCGACACGGTGGTCGGCGACCGCGGCTATCGGCTGTCCGGAGGCGAGCGGCAGCGGCTCGCGATCGCCCGCCTGCTGCTCAAGGCGCCCTCGATCGTGGTGCTCGACGAGGCGACCGCACACCTCGACTCCGAGTCCGAGGTGGCCGTCCAGCGGGCGCTCGACGCGGCGCTGGCCGGGCGCACGTCGCTGGTGATCGCCCACCGGCTCTCCACGATCCGGCAGGCCGACCAGATCCTGGTGATCGACGACGGCCGCGTCGTACAGGCGGGGACGCATGCGTCGCTGCTGGCCGAGGGCGGGCTCTACAGCGACCTCTACCGGACCCAGTTCATCGACGACCTGAGCACCGTCCAGCCGTCCTGACCCGTTGTCAGCCGGCGTCAGCCAGAAGGAGACCGTGAGCGTGCTGCGCTGCGCCGTACTCGACGACTACCAGGGCGTCTCCCTCGAGTACGCCGACTGGTCTCGCCTCGGTGACTCGGTCGAGGTGACCGTCTTCCGCGAGCATCTCGATGGTGAGGACGCCGTCGCCGAGGCGCTGACGGAGTTCGAGATCGTGGTTGTGATGCGCGAGCGCACTCCCCTCACCGCCACCCTGATCAACCGACTCCCCAAGCTGCGGCTGGTCGTCACCAGCGGGATGCGGAACGCTTCCATCGACCGGGCAGCCGCCGCTGCCCGGGGCGTCGTGGTCTGCGGCACCCGCAGCGCCTCCCAGCCGCCGGCCGAGCTCACCTGGGCGCTGATCCTGGGACTGGCCCGCGGGCTCGTCACGGAGAACTCGGCCCTGCGAGCCGGCGGCCCCTGGCAGCAGACCGTCGGCACCGACCTGGCCGGGGCTACCCTCGGACTGCTCGGCCTGGGCAAGATCGGCACGCAGGTGGCCCGCGTGGGGCTGGCCTTCGGGATGGACGTCGTCGCCTGGAGCCCCCGTCTGACCGCCGACCGCGCGGCCGCGGCCGGCGTACGGCTCGCTCCGGACAAGCGCAGCCTCTTCGCCGAGGCCGACTTCGTCTCTCTGCACCTGGTGCTCGCCGAGACCACCCGCGGCATCGTCGGGGCCGAGGAGCTGGACGCCATGAAGCCGACGGCGTACCTCGTGAACACCTCACGCGCCGGCCTCGTCGACACGCCCGCCCTGGTCGCGGCCCTGAGGGAGCGAAGGATCGCCGGCGCCGGCCTCGACGTGTACGACGTCGAGCCGCTGCCCGCGGACGACCCGTTCCGCGCGCTGCCGAACGTGCTCGCCACCCCGCACCTCGGTTACGTCAGCCGGCGCAACTACCGGGGCTACTTCACCGAGGCCGTCGAGGACATCGCGGCCTTCCTGGCCGGGGAGCGGGTGCGCGTCCTCTGACCGCCTGAGCGCCGGGTGCCGTCGGGCCCGGGCATGATGGGCGCCATGGATCTGGGACTTCACGACAAGGTGTACGTCGTCACCGGTGCCGCCCGCGGACTCGGCCGGGCCACCGCCGACGCGCTGGTGGCCGAGGGCGCCAAGGTGGTCATCTCCGGTCGCCACCAGGACACCCTCGACAAGGCCGTCGCCGACCTCGCCCCGAACGCCGTCGCGGTCGTCGCCGACAACGCCGACCCCGACACGCCGGCGCGGCTGATCGCGGCCGCGACCGACACCTGGGGCCGCCTCGACGGCCTGCTGGTCTCGGTCGGCGGCCCGCCCGTCGGCCCGGTCACCGGCGTCACGGACGAGGAGTGGACGACCGCCTTCGAGTCGGTCTTCCTAGGTGCGATCCGGGTGGCCCGGGAGGCGGCCGCGGCGGTGCAGGCGAGTGGCTCGATCACCTTCGTGCTGTCGTCGTCGGTGCGCTCGCCGCTGCCCAACATGGCGGTTTCCAACGGGCTCCGCCCTGGGCTGGCGATGGTGGCCAAGACGCTGGCCGACGAGCTGGGCCCGCGCGGGATCCGCGTCAACGGGCTGCTGCCCGGCCGGATCGAGACCGAGCGGCTCCACGAGCTCGACGCGGCGACCGGCGACCCGGACCAGGCCCGCGCCCAGGCCGCGGCCCGGATCCCGTTGGGCCGTCAGGGCGACCCGGCGGAGTTCGGCCGGGTGGCGGCGTTCCTCATGTCACCCGCGGCCGGGTTCGTCAGCGGGGTCATGGTCCCCGTCGACGGCGGGATGCTGCGCGCCCTCTGAGCCGGCGCGCTCTGCCCCAGCGCCCTCCGAGGCGGAGCGACGCGGCCCACGCCACTCGTCGTACGCGAGGTAGAAGAAGCCGAAGACCGCCAACAACGCGAAGAACCACCACTGCAGGCCGTAGAAGAAGTGCGGGCCGTTGCTCAGGTCGGGCAGCTCGGCCGGCTCGGGGGCGTCGGCCGGCGCCGGCGACTCGGACTCCAGGTCCACGAAGCCGCCGTAGGTCTGGAGGTCGAGCGCCGCGCCGACGGCCCCGCTGGAGATCGAGCGCACGCTGTGGTCGGACACGCTGGTGGAGCTGCCGGTCGCGTCCTCGCGCACCCAGCCGGTCACGGTGACGGTGCCCGTCGGCGGCGGAGGTACGTCGGTCACGTCCGCCGCCCGGTTCTCCGCCGCCACCCAGCCCCGGTCTACCAGCAGCACCGCTCCGTCTGCCGTGCGCAGGGGTACGACGACATCCACGCCGGCCTCGCCGTCACGGGTCTGGTAGCGGACGATCACGGTGTCGGCGGCGTCGTACTCCCCGACCGCGGTGACCCGCTTCCACACGTCGGCGGCGTCGACCGGGCGACCCACCGCGAGCACCGAGTCGACCGGTACCGCCGGTTCGTGGATGTTGGTCTCGATGACGGCGTTGTCGGCCTTGCGGTCCTCAAGTCGGTGGAACTGCCACAGGCCCAGGCGCCAGGCCAACGCGGCCAGCAGCACCACGGCGACCGCGAAGAGGATCCAGCGCCGGGTCAGCAGGAACCGCAGCGATCTCACCCGCAGAGGCTAACCGGTGAGGAGACGGTCACCCGGCGGCGGGCAGGGCCAACTACAGTGGGCCGTATGCAGCTGGGAGATCGATTCGGACGCATCGCCACCGACCTGCGTGTGTCGCTCACCGACCGGTGCAACCTGCGGTGCTCCTACTGCATGCCCGCAGAAGGCCTCGAGTGGCTGCCCGACGACTCGGTGCTGACCGACGACGAGGTCGTCCGGCTGATCGACATCGGCGTACGCCTGCTCGGCATCCGCGAGGTGCGCTTCACCGGCGGTGAGCCCCTGGTACGACGCGGTCTCGTCGACATCGTCGCCCGCACCAAGGCCCTCGACCCGTCGCCCGAGGTGTCGCTGACCACCAACGCCCTCGGCCTGGCCCGGACCGCCCAGGCGCTGTCCGACGCGGGCCTCGACCGGGTCAACGTGAGCCTCGACAGCATCCGCCCCGAGTCGTTCGCCGAGGTGACCCGCCGCGACCGGCTGGGTGACGTGATCTCCGGCCTCGATGCCGCCCGCCGGGTCGGTCTCGGTCCGATCAAGCTCAACGCCGTACTCCTGCGCGGGGTCAACGACGACCAGGCGCCCGAGCTGCTGCGCTGGGCGATCGCCGAGCGATACGAACTGCGTTTCATCGAGCAGATGCCGCTGGACGCGCAGCACGGCTGGAGCCGGGCGGAGATGGTGACCGCCGACGAGATCTTCACCCGCCTCGAGGCGGAGTTCGACCTCTCGCCGGCGGCCGAGCCGCGAGGGAGCGCCCCGGCGGAGCTGTTCCTCGTCGACGGCGGGCCGGCCACGGTCGGCGTGATCGCCTCGGTCACCCGGCCGTTCTGCGGCGACTGCGACCGGGTCCGGTTGACCGCCGACGGCCAGGTCCGCAACTGCCTCTTCGCCCGCGAGGAGTCCGACCTGCGCGCCGCGCTGAGGGCCGGCGCGACCGACGAGGAGCTGGCCGACCGGTGGGTGGCCGCGATGGCCACCAAGCGGGCGGGTCACGGCATCGACGACCCGTCGTTCCTGCAGCCGGACCGTCCTATGTCCGCGATCGGCGGCTGACCCACCGTCGCGGGCTGTTGCCGGCCCGGATCTCGATGCGAGCTGGATTGCGGCGGTGGCCCGCTCAGTCCGGAGGGCTACTCGGACGTGAAGGGCTGCGTGTCTCGGAGGAAGCCGCGTGCGGTGAGGAAGTCGGCGAGCGACTGCCGGTGCTCGTCGCAGGCGAGCCAGGTCTTGCGGCGGTCGGGGGTGTGCAGCTTGGGGTTGTTCCAGAGGAGCGCCCAGGTGGCGGTCGTCGTACACCCTCGG
>DASXRJ010000169.1:0-3041 GCA_036506675.1 Nocardioides sp.
GCGTCGGGACGTGCTCACGGTAGGAGCATAGCGATCCAGCCTGGCTCGGTCGAGCGGTGTCGGGACTACGGGTGCCCTTCACGATTTCGTCAAGCCAGTCGACTTGCGAGCGCGGCTGAGTTTGCGCGCCGCCGGAACGGGGCCGGAACTGCCGGTCGCCGCCGCTGTCCGCGAACGGCGAACTGGCAACTTCACGAAAATGTGCAGGCCACCCGGGCGCGGCGCCGCCACCGCGCGTTCCCCTAAGGAGACCACCGATGCGCTGCGCCGCTCCGGGTGCCTAGGCTTGGTCGGCTGGGCGCGCTCGCGGCGCCGGACGATGGGGGAACGAGGTAGACGGCCGATGACGGATCAGACTTCAGACGAGGCATGCCCACCGCACCGGTGGGAGATCACGCTGGTGCACCTGGCCGGCGGCCTGCACGACCATTACCGCTGCCTGCGCTGCGCTCTCGAGAAGGATGTTGCGCGCAGCACGACGAACGCCTGGGGCAAACGCGGCGCCGGCCGGCCCCGACGCGCCCCGGTCTAGCCCTCCGACCCTTCGGTTACCGACTGCTGCCGGCCTCGCCGCCTGCCCCGTCGGCCGACGGGGCAGGGGCTCGCCCGATCGGGTATAGTGGGGCGGTCCGGCCCCTGGATGGTGGTTGATGCGGCGGCGGCGACGGTGCCCGCGGCTGGGAGGAGGAGGTGGCGTGGCAGAGCAGCACCACCGGGCACAGCACCCTCCCTCAGGCCGTGGATCCGGGCGCGCTGCGCACCGCCGCGTCCGCGTCGCCGACGCGGACGGCCCGCGGGAGGGGCTTGGGAAGTAAGCAGGACGCGTCGCCCTCGGTCCGGCCGCCGATCGGCGGTGTCGGACCGAGGGGTGCGCGGTAAGGAAGGGAAGAGATGCCCACGTCGGTCCAACTGGTCACGGGTCTCGCCGGCGCGATCGGCTGCGACTACCGGGCGAGCCGGAGCCAGCTGGTGTTCGTCGAGTTCGGCGGCAAGCTTTCCCGACTGAACCTGGTGCGTGCCCTGGCGGCGACCGTCTTCAGCGGAACCGCGACCATGCCGGCCGACTCGAGCCTTGACCTCACCAACGGCACCTCGGCGCAGGGCGGCGACATCCGCTGGGACCACACGTCGCCCGGCGGCGGGCTGGTCATGCGCCCGCAGGGAAACTGCCGCCTGGCCTACCTGGGCCTGGTCAGCTACAGCGCGGTGACACACGCCACCCTGCAGGGGCTGACGACCTACTCTCAGGCGAGCTTGAACGGAGCGCCGGGACCCGGCAACCAGCTCGTCAACGGCGCCGTCTTCGCGGTCCGCAACGACTTCGTGCAGCCGGGCGCCAACTTCGACTACGCCAAGGTCCAGGTGCTGACGTACGGCACCAGCCTGCAGATCCGGTGGACGACCTACCGGCTCGGCCCGCGCTACCAGGTGCTCGGCACCGGCTACAACCAGCCCGAGGACGTCAAGGTCAGCGCCGACGAGCGCCACGCCTACGTCACCGAGCGCGTCGGCAACCTGCTGCGCGTCGACCTGACCAACGCCAACCGCTCCGCCGCGACGGTCCTGACCTCCGGCCTGACCGCGCCCCACCAGATCGCGCTCGACGAGGCCCACAACCAGGCCTACGTCGTCGAGTTCGCCAACCCCGGGCGTCTGCGCCGCATCGACCTGACGAGCGGCGCGCCGACGACGCTGGTCGGCAACCTGGAGCAACCGATCGGGCTGCTTGTCACGGCCGACCTGCAGTTCGCCTACGTGTCCGAGCAGCCCGCGGCCGGCGGTCGGGTCCGGCGCATCCAGCTCAGCACCGGGATACCGCAGACCCTTGTCGGCGGTCTGACCGCGCCCTTCTTCATGGCCTGGGCCGACGCGTCCGAGAGCGCCGTCTTCCTGGCCGAGCGCGATCCGGCCAACCGGATCACCCGCCTGAACCTGACCCAGACCCCGGTCACCGCGACGCCCGTCGCGAGCGTGCCGTTTCGGCCGTCCAGCGTCGCGGTGAGGGGACCCGGCGACTTACTTGTGTGCAGCGACCAGGAGATCACCGAGCAGGATCTGAGCGCCTTCGCGTCGACCGGTCCGATCCTGCTCGGCATCGGCCACGTCCCGGTCGACCGCATCAGCCGGAACACGCCGGCCACGCCGATGGTGGCCGACCGGGAGGGCTACGCCGACACGACCGTCGACCCCGGCTACTTCTTCCAGGTCAAGGACGCACCGTTCGGCGGCACGCTCTCCCTGATGATCAACCACGACCGCGCCTACGCCGACGGCGCGCGCTACTACAAGCTGCTGGTCGACGGCGCCGAGCTCCTGCCCAGGCAGAGCTGGACCGACTACCTGTGGAGCACGCCGCTATCGAGCTTCACGGCCCAGACCATCGCCGCATCGGCGACCGGCTACTACCGCGTCCGGCCGCCGAGCGAGCTCTGGTACAACCACTGGCTGGGCTACCGGCTCGACACGACGGTCCTGACCGCCGGTCGGCACGTCCTCAGCGTGCGCCTGTTCGCCAGCCAGTCGGCCGCCTCGGAGATCGGCAGCGCCGGCGACCCCGGCCGGAGCCTGGTCGCGCGGATCGACAACCAGTGGCCGAACGCCTTCATCGACCAGATCAACCACGACGGCAGCCCGGTCGCGACCTGCGCGATCGTCGACGCCGGCAGCGACGCGTTCACGTTCCAGATCATCGCCTCCGATGCCGAGCAGCACCTGCTGAGCTGGAATCTGAGCGCGCTCTGGGGCGACAACCAGTCCAAGCCGGTCGACGGCGACAGCTACAGCGCCCACGTCAGCCCGACCAGGAAGTGGCCGGGGTTCGCCGGCCTGGCGCCGGCGGTCAGCCCGTCCCCCTGGCACGCCACGGTCGCCGGCGACCCGACGTCGACCCACTGCGCCCACACGTTCTACCTCGGCGTCTGGGATCGCGTGATCGACGGCTACGGCTACATCCACTACCGGGACTACCACAAGTCGATCACGATCATGGTCCCGTAGCGCCGGGCGGCGGTCGGCTCCGCGGGGCGCGGAGCCGACCGCGC
>DASXRJ010000170.1:0-6015 GCA_036506675.1 Nocardioides sp.
ACTGTCGATCGCAGCCGTCGGCTCGGTTCTTCTTCCGCTCGCCCAAGGCCCCGCTGCAATCGCGATCTTCGGCGCCGGAAATCTCGTCTGTGCCGCTGGGATCGTCATGTTCAGCGTCGTGACGCGCACCCACCGGCAGACCGACACCCCTACCGAGATGTTGTCCCGCGTCATGGCCACGGTTCGGTTCGTCTCGTGGGGTGCGGTCCCGTTCGGGGCGGTGGCGGGCGGTCTCCTGGGCACGTGGTTCGCGGTGGTCACCGCTCTTCTGCTGGTGCCCGTGGCCATGATCGGTGCTCTCGCGGTGGCGTTCTTCAGCCCGGTGCGCGGGCGCAGGAGCCTCGAGAGTGACTGAGCCGATCGCACGCCGATGCATGAGCGGGTGGACCTGACATGTGCGGTACCGCTGGGCTCTTCCTGGGCTGCGAGGCGGCTCTGGCTTGCCCACTGCAGTCGTTACGCAGTCAGCAGCCGGATCTGCCCGCGGATCCGCCGTACCAGTCGGCCTTCACGTCGTGGGATGCGAAAGCCACGGTCCGGTCCGCGCCACGTCGCGTTCTGGAGTCTCCGCCTGCAGCCGAACTGTTTCCAACGGACCTCGTTCCGGTGTTTCGGCATCCGCTTGTCAAGGAGCTGCCCAGCCGGGCCGCGACCTCATCCTGGCTCAGCACCTGTTCCGATATCTCGACTTCACCACCCAACTCGAGCTCATCGTCGTGAACGACACGCTCGTGCGGCTGGCGTTGCAATCGGGCTATGGCCTTACGGACCAAATGCGCCTCGACGCCCTGCGAATGGTGTGTGACGAGTCGTACCACGCACTGTTCTCGATGGATATGAAGCTCCAGGTCGCGGAGGCGTACCGGATCGCCGCCCCCCAGGATTCGCGTGCCTGGTTCCTCACCCGGATCGATCGCGTCTTGTCGGAGACCGACTGTCCGGACCGTGCCCGGATGTCCGGGTAGCGTGTCCTCCCGGGGAAAGGCTGCCCGCCCTTCTAGGCTCGTCCAACGGGGGGCGTCCGGTGCGATTCTTCCCCTAGGACACGACCCCACCCGCACACACGAGCCCACCACCACGATTGAGGGTTGCCGCACCATGGCGAACAGCTTCATCGGCCGCGACATGGCCGTGGACCTCGGGACCGCCAACACGCTCGTCTACGTCCGCGGCAAGGGCGTGCTCCTCGACGAGCCGTCGGTGGTGGCGCTCAACTCGGCCACCGACGAGATCCTTGCCGTCGGCCACGAGGCCAAGCGGATGATCGGCCGCACCCCCGACAACATCACCGCGATCCGCCCGCTCAAGGACGGCGTGATCGCCGACTTCGACGCCACCGAGCAGATGCTGCGGTTCTTCATCCAGCAGGTGCACCGCCGCCGCTACTTCGCCAAGCCCCGCCTGGTCGTCTGCGTGCCGAGCGGCATCACCGCGGTCGAGCAGCGCGCGGTCAAGGAGGCCGGCTACCAGGCCGGCGCCCGGCGGGTCTACATCATCGAGGAGCCGATGGCGGCCGCGATCGGCGCCGGGCTCCCGGTCCACGAGGCCACCGGCAACATGGTCGTCGACGTCGGCGGCGGTACGACGGAGGTCGCCGTCATCTCGCTCGGCGGCATCGTGACCAGCCTCAGCGTCCGCACCGCCGGCGACGAGCTCGACCAGGCGATCATCGCGTGGATGAAGAAGGAGTACTCCCTGATGCTGGGGGAGCGCACCGCCGAGGAGATCAAGATGACGCTCGGGTCGGCGTTCCCGCTGCCCGAGGAGCCCGAGGCCGAGATCCGCGGCCGCGACATGATCTCCGGCCTGCCGCGCACCGTCACCGTCTCCAGCGCCGAGATCCGCCAGGCGCTCGAAGAGACGCTGCACGCGGTCGTCGACGCCGTCCGCAGCACCCTCGACCAGACCCCGCCCGAGCTGGCCGGCGACATCATGGACCGGGGCATCGTGCTCACCGGCGGCGGCGCCCTGCTGCGCGGGCTCGACGAGCGACTCCGGCACGAGACCGGCATGCCCGTGCACGTCGCCGAGGACCCGCTGACCAGCGTTGCCCTCGGCGCCGGCAAGTGCGTCGAGGAGTTCGAGGCGCTGCGCCAGGTGTTGGTCTCCGAGCCGCGGCGCTACTAGGTCATCTGATGAGGCGGGATCCCCATCACCAGCGCGACGGCCAGCGGGCCGCGCGCTCGACGCTCGTCCTGCTCCTGCTGGTCTGCGCGACCCTGATCACCCTCGACTACCGCGGCGGCAACGACTCGCCGCTCGAGCCGGTTCGCAAGCTCGTCGGCGAGGCGCTCGGCCCCGCGGAGTCGGCGACGGCGAGCGTCGTACGCCCATTCTCGGCGATCCCCGACTGGTTCCACAGCCGTACGTCGCTGCGCAGCGACCTCAACCGGCTCAAGGCCGAGAACGCCCGGCTCCGGCAGCAGCTGGAGACCACCGACCTCGACCGCAACCGCCTCGCCGAGTACGACGACCTGGCCCGCGCGGCCAGCGACACCGGCTACGTGCTGGTGCCCGCGCACGTGATCGCGATAGGACCCAGCCAGTCCTTCTCCCGCACCGTCACCATCGACGCCGGCACCCGAGCGGGCGTGACCGCGGACCTGACCGTGCTCAACAACGACGGGCTGGTCGGCCGCGTGCTGCGGGCCACCACCACGACCGCGACCGTGCTGCTGATCGTCGACGCCGAGTCGGTGGTCGGCGGCCGGGTCGGGCGGACCATGGAGGTCGGCTTCCTGCGCGGGAGCGGCGCGGTCGGCCCGGAGGGCAACCTCGACCTCGACCTGGTCGACGAGAGCGTCACGCCCGAGGAGGGCGACGCCGTGGTCACCTGGGGCAGCGAGGGCGGCGCGCCGTACGTCCCCGGGGTGCCCGTCGGCAGCGTCACCAGCGTCATCAGCAGCCCGCGCGACACCTCCCAGCGCGCGGTGATCGACCCCTACGTCGACTTCGGCTCGCTCGACCTGGTCGGGGTGGTGGTGCCGGCCGGCACGGACAGCGACCGCACCCTGATCTCGGCGGGAGACGACCGATGAGCGTCCTCCGCGCGCTGGTCGGCCTGGTCGTCGTACTCCTGGCCGTGGTGCTGCAGGCGAGCCTGTTCCCGCACTTCGCGTGGCACGGCGTCGTACCCGACCTGGCGCTGCTGGTCGTGGTCGGCGCGGCGCTGGTCCGCGGCGCCCAGTACGGCGCGGTGCTCGGCTTCGTCGCCGGTCTCGCCGTCGACCTGTCGCCCCCGTCCGACCACATCGCCGGCCGGTGGGCGCTGGCCCTGGTCATCGTCGGGTACGTCGCCGGGCGGGTCCGCCAGGATGCCCACCGCGACCGTCCCGGCCCGACCCAGGTGGTGCTGACCGTGGCCGCCTGCAGCTTCGTCGGTACGTCGGTCTTCGCGCTCAGCGGTCTCCTGCTGAAGGACCCCCTGATCGACGTCGACGAGATGCTGACCACGATCCTGGTGGCCCTGGTCTGGGACGTCCTGCTCGCGCCGTTCGTGCTGCCGCTCGTGATGATGCTGTTCGCGAGGCTGCGGCCCAGCCGAGTCGCGTTCTGAGGGCGGCGGCATGGTCACGGCGACAATCAGCAACGGCGGTCGGGCGGCCCGGATCTCCCGGATGCGCCTGATCGTGGTGCAGGCGCTGGCCTTCTCGCTGCTGGCGACCCTCTTCGCCCGGCTCTACTACCTCCAGGTGCTGGGCGGCGACGCCTACCAGGCCCAGGCCGCCTCGCAGTCGATCCGCGAGATCGTCGTACAGCCCAACCGCGGCCTGATCGTCGACGCCGAGGGCCGGCCGCTGGTCGCCAACCGGCCGTCGTGGGTGATCTCGATCGACCGGACCGTGCTCGGCAAGCTGGCGCCCGACAACCAGGAGAAGCTCCTGCGCCGGGTCGCCCGGGCCGTCGACGTCCGCAAGGCCGACATCCGGGGGCGGCTGCGCAACTGCGGTGAGAGCGGGGCGGTCTCCGGCGTCTGTTGGAACGGCTCGCCGTACCAACCCGTCCCGATCGCCAGCGACGCTCCGGAGAAGGTCGCGCTGGGCATCCTCGAGCAGTCCGAGGACTTCCCGGGCGTGCTGGCCGAGCGGCAGACCGTGCGTGCCTACCCGCGCCCGTTCGGGGTCAACGCGGCCCACCTGCTGGGCTACCTCAGCCCGATCACCGAGGACGAGCTCTCCGACGCGGAGGCGCACGACGACGCGTCGGTCAACGGCGCGTCGGTGGTCGGCCGGTCCGGGGTGGAGAAGGAGTACGACCGCTGGTTGCGCGGCATGCCCGGCTACCGCAGCGTCGCCGTCGACTCGATGGGCCGGGTGCTCGGCGAGGAGAGCCGGACCGAGGGTCGGCCGGGCGACACGCTGGTCACCTCCATCGACGCCAAGGTCCAGAGCGTGGTCGAGCAGCAGCTCGCCGAGACGATCCAGACCGCCAGGCAGACCTACGACGAGGTCACCCACCGCAACTACGTCGCCGACTCGGGTGCCGCGGTGGTGATGGACGCCAAGACCGGCCAGATCGTCGCGATGGCCAGCGCACCGTCGTACGACCCGGACGTGTGGGTGGGCGGCATCACGCAGAAGCAGTTCCGCCGCCTCTACTCCAAGCGCGCCGGTACGCCGCTGCTCTCGCGCGCCACCCAGGGCCAGTTCGCGCCCGGCTCGACCTGGAAGCCGATCATGACCGTCGGCGCGCTCAACCACGGGTTCTCCGAGAGCACCCGGCTCGACTGCTCGTCCGGGCTGCAGGTCGGCAACCGGTGGTTCCGCAACTACGAGAGCGCCGCCTACGGCTACCTCACCTTCGCGCAGGCTCTGCAGCTGTCCTGCGACACGTTCTTCTACCGTGTCGGGCTGCACTTCTGGTTCAAGTACGGCACCGACCCGGCCGACGTCAACGCCCGCGACCCGCTGATCGCCGAGGCCAAGAACTTCGGCTTCGGCTCCGAGACCGGCATCGACCTGCCCGGCGAGGCCAGCGGCCGGATCGCCGACCGGCACTGGAAGCTCGCCTACTACAAGGCGATGAAGGACTACTACTGCCGGCTCGACAAGGAGCCCGGCAACGACTTCATCCATCTGTTCGCGCACGAGTTCTGCGTCGAGGGCAACTACTACCGCGAGGGCGACGCGGTGAACTTCTCCATCGGCCAGGGCGACACCATCGTCACCCCGCTCCAGCTGGCCCGCGCGTACGCCGCCCTCTCCAACGGCGGCACCCTGCTCGAGCCGCAGATCGCGAAGGCGATCGTCAGCCCCGGCGGGCGGGTCCTCAAGCGCTTCGAACCCCGGATCTCCGGGCACGTGCGCGCCACCAAGCGCAGCCTCCGGTACGTCGACCAGGCGCTCCTCGGCACCCCGCAGGTCGGCACCCTGGCCTGGAAGTTCATCGGCTTCCCGCTCGACCAGGTGCACATCCGCGGCAAGACCGGCTCGGCCGAGGTCTACGGCAAGCAGTCGACGTCGTGGGTCGCGACGTACGACAAGAACTACGTGGTCATCATGATGGTCAGCCAGGGCGGTACCGGCTCCGGCACCTCCGGCCCCGCGGTCCGCAAGATCTGGGAGACCCTGTACGGCGTCCACGGGCTCGAGGTGCACCCGACGACCGCCGCCATCCCCGGCACCACCCCGCCGCGGGGACTGCCCACGTTCGCCCCGGACGGCTCGATCCTCCCGCCCGCCAAGGAGGACCGGTGACGCAGCTGACCTTCCGGCCGAACCGGTCGCGCCCGCGCAGCCAGCTGCGCGCGCCCGGGCTCGACTGGCTGCTGATGCTCGCCGTGCTCGGCCTGCTCGCGTTCGGCTCGGTCCTGGTGTGGTCGGCCACGGCGCCGCGCGACAACCTCACCGACGGCGACCCCACGGCGTACCTCAAGAAGCAGCTGGTCAACGTCGCGATCGGCGTGGTCCTGATGGTGATGGTGCTCGCGATCGACCACCGCTGGGTGCGGATCCTGGCGCCCCTGGTCTACCTGATCTCGGTGGTCGGCCTGGTGCTGGTGCTCACCATGGGCAC
>DASXRJ010000171.1:0-2995 GCA_036506675.1 Nocardioides sp.
TCGGCGCCCTGTGGGCGCTGCGCGAGGCGGGCGTGAAGGTCCCCGGCCTCCAGGTGTACCTCGACAGCGACGTCCCGATCGGCAGCGGGCTCTCGAGCTCGGCCGCCCTCATCTGCGCGGTCGCCACCGCGGTCGCCGACGGCGTCGATCCCGCCGACCTGGTGGAGCCGTGCATCCAGGCCGAGTCCGAAGGAGTCGGCGCTCCCACGGGCGGGCTCGACCAGACGGTGTCCCTGCTCGCCGAGGCCGGGCACGCGCTGCTGCTCGACTTCGCCGACGGTTCCCGCCGGCAGGTGCCGTGGCAGCCGGAGAGCGCCGGCCTCGGACTGCTGGTCGTCGACACCCGGGTCCGGCACTCCCACTCCGACGGCGGCTACGGCAACCGGCGGGCGGAGTGTGAGGCGGCCGCCGCCGCGCTCGGCGTGGCCACCCTGCGCGAAGCCGACGACGTCGAGGGGCTGACCGACCCCGTACTTCGGCAGCGGGCCCGGCACGTGGCCACCGAGATCGCGCGAGTACGCCGCGTGGTCGCCGCACTGGGCGACTCTGACTGGCGGGCGGTCGGGCGCGCCTTCACCGAGTCGCACGTGTCCCTGCGCGACGACTTCGAGGTCTCCTGTCCCGAGCTGGACGCGGTCGTCGACACCGCCCTGGCTGCGGGCGCGCTGGGGGCTCGGATGACCGGCGGCGGCTTCGGCGGGAGCGCGATCGTGTTGGCGGCAGCCGACGAGCTTCCGGGTCTGCAGGAGCGGATCGCGGGAGTCTTCGCGTCGCGCGGCTTCGCGGAGCCGGGCTTCCTCGACGGTACGCCGAGCGCCGGGGCCGAGCGGGTCGCCTGACCGCCTCAAGGTCGGCCGGTCAGCCGGCCGGCTCGCCCATCCCGCCGGCCAGTCGTTGCAGCTCGGCCCAGGTGCGCAGCAGGTCGGCGCGCGTCGTACGCCAGCTGCCGACGGCCAGCATCGCGACCACGCCCTCGACCTTGGTGTGGCTCAGGTAGGCCACCCCCGAGGCGTTGAGCGCCTCCATCGCCCGCATCGTCGCGTCGTCGCCGGCGACCAGCGACGGGCTCGGGGTGGTTGCTCAGTCAGCCTCGACGAAGCCGACCGCCTCGGCCATAAGGCTGCTACTCAGCCGGGAGTGGCCGCCATGGTCGGTCCGGGTGTGTGGGGAGGCGGTTCGAACCTCGCCCGTGGATCGTCTGCCGCCCAGCCGCGGCGGTTCCAAGTCGGAAGAGCCGCTGCCATTGCGGGTGACCCGTGCACCTCGATCGCGCCGGAACGCAGGGCGGCGGCCCACTCGATCTTGCCCATGTGCCAGCGCGTGAACGCCACGGGGTCGTGGATCACGACGATCAGGTCTTCCTCGCCGCCTGGGTGCTTGAGGCATACCTCGGCATCACCGTGCTCGATCAGCACCCAGCCACGGGGAGCCGGCCCGGGCACCGTGGGGTAGTCGAAGCGCACCACCACCCGGCGCCGCGGGAGGCGGTCGTGGTCGAGCCAGAAGGTCACCCAAGCCCACAGCACCACGCCCGGATGGGCATGTTCGGGCTTCAGTTCCGCCCACTTCGATCCCCAGTCGTGGAGCGCCAGCATGACATCCGACAGTTCGCGTCCCGCCTGGGTCGGCTCGTAGGTCGAACCCGGGCCGTCGGGCTTGGCCCGGATCTGGATGATCCCAGCGTGCTCGAGCTCTCGCAGCCGCTTCGACAGCAGGCCCCTCGACAGCCCCGGGGCGCCGTCGGCGATCTCGTTGAAGGTGCGGCAGCCGACGAGGATATTGCGAAGGATGATGATGGACCAGCGCTCCGCGAGCAGCTCTGACGCCCGTGCTATCGGGCAGTACTGGCCATAACCGCGCATGTCAGCAGGATCCCACCGGCAGCCGTTTGGTGGGAGGTTCATTCTTTGAACTTGTCGCACTCCGCACCGCGGCGGACATTGGGGTCGAGTGGTCACCGATGTGACGAGGAGGTGCGCAATGGGTCTCGACGAGCTGGTCTTCCATCCCTGGACGGTGCAGGGGCCACGCAACGTGCCTACCTTCGTCGGGGGCTCCGGCAGCTACGTCATCGACGCCCGCGGTCGGCGTTACCTTGACTTCAGCTCCCAGCTTGTCTTCACGAACCTCGGTCACCAGCACCCTCGCATCGTCGCGGCGATCAAGGAGCAGGCCGATCGGCTCTGCACCCTTGCCCCCGCTCACTCCTCCGACGTGCGCGGCGAAGCGGCGCGGCTGATCGTCGAGGTCGCCCCGGAAGGGCTCGGTCACGTGTTGTTCACCACCGGCGGCACGGAGGCCATCGAGCATGCCGTACGCATGGCCCGCCTGCACAACGGGAGACCCAAGGTGCTCGCCGCCTACCGCTCCTACCACGGCTCGACATCGACCTCCATCCACCTGACGGGCGATCCACGCCGCTGGGCGTCGGACACCGGCGCGGCGGGCGTGGCGCACTTCTTCGGCCCCTTCCTGTACCACTCGGCGTTCGGATCGGGCACACCTGAGGAGGAGTGCGAGCGGGCCCTAGCCCATCTCGAGCAGGTGATCCTTCTCGAAGGCCCCTCGACCATCTCCGCCCTGGTCCTGGAGCCGGTGACCGGCAGCTCTGGGGTCATCGTGCCGCCTGCTGGTTACCTCCGCGGGGTCCGCGACCTTTGCACCCGCCACGGCATCGTGTTCATCGCCGACGAGGTTCTCGTCGGCTTCGGCCGCACCGGCGCCTGGTTCGGCGTCGACCACGAAGGGGTGGCCCCCGACCTGATGGTCTTCGCGAAGGGCGTCAACTCCGGCTACGTCCCGCTCGGCGGGGTGCTGGTCGGCGACCCGATCTACGAGACGTTCACCAGCCGCCCCTACCCCGCGGGTATGACCCACAGCGGTCACCCCCTGGCCTGCGCGGCCGCTGTCGCGGCTATCGAGACCATGCACGACGAGGGCACCATCGAGGCAGCTGCCCGCCTCGGCACGGACATCCTCGAACCCGGACTCACGA
>DASXRJ010000172.1:0-8564 GCA_036506675.1 Nocardioides sp.
ACCGACACCGGCTACCACCTCGTCATCCGTCCCAACGGCGACGCGGGCGAGCTCACCAGCAAGCTGGTGCTGACCAAGGACGACCCGATCGGCGACGTCGCGTTCGGCGTCGACAACACCTTCGCGGGCCGGGCCACGAGCGAGGACGTCTTCGCGCCGTACGACGTCGCGCTGCCCGCCGGCGCCGACGCCTATGCGCTGACCGGAGACGGCGCCGACACCTTGGCCCCGATCGACACCGGCGACGTGTGCGTCAACGTCGACACCGACTGGTTCACCGCGCACGACCAAGTGCCGCCGAAGACGCTCGACGACCTGACCAAGCCGGCGTACCAGGACCTATTTGTCACCGAGGGCGCGTCGACCAGCTCGCCCGGGTTCGCCTTCCTGCTGGCCACCATCGCGGCCAAGGGCGACGGGTGGCAGGACTACTGGAGCGACCTGATGGCAAACGGCACCAAGGTCGTCAACGGCTGGGAGGAGGCTTACCGCATCGACTTCACCGCGGCCAGCAAGCACGGCACCCGGCCGATTGTGGTCTCCTACGACTCGAGCCCGGCGTTCACCATCAACGCCAAGGCCGGCACCACCTCGACCCAGGCGCTGCTCGACACCTGCTTCCGCCAGGTCGAGTACGCCGGCGTGCTGGCCGGGGCGAAGAACGAGCCGGGCGCCGAGGCCGTGATCGAGTTCCTGCTCAGCCCCGAGGTGCAGGCGGCGCTGCCGGAGAACATGTACGTCTTCCCGGTCCGCGACGGGGTGAAGCTGCCGACCGACTGGGCCAGGTTCGCGAAGCAGCCGACCGACACGCTCGACGTACCCGCCGCCGACATCGACGCCAACCGCAAGCAGTGGCTGACCGACTGGACGGACATCACCTCGAAGTGAGGCGCCCCCCTTTGAGAAGACCGCAGTGAGACGACTGGGCGTCCTCGCCGGCCTCGCCCTGGGGCCGGTGCTGGTGCTCGCGGTCTTCTTCCTGCTCCCCGTGGGCGGGATGCTGCAGCGCGGCTTCTGGCCCGAAGGACGGCTCGACCTCGGCGGCGTACTCGAGGTGCTGGGGCGGTCCCGGGTGCACCGGGTGCTGTGGTTCACGGTCTGGTCCTCGACGGTCGCGACGCTGACCACGCTGCTGCTCGGCGTACCGTCGGCGTACGTCTTGCACCGCCTCGCCTTCCCCGGCGTCAAGGTGGTGCGGGCCGCGCTGGTGGTGCCGTTCGTGCTGCCGACCGTGGTGGTCGGGCTGGCGTTCCGGCAGGTGATCGGCGAGGGCGGGCCGCTGGCCGGCTGGCATCTCGACGGTACGGCGCCCGCGATCCTGGCCGCGCTGGTCTTCTTCAACGTGGCCGTGGTGATCCGGGTGGTCGGCACCGCGTGGGAGGGGCTGGACCGGCGGCCGGCCGAGGCCGCGGCCGCGCTGGGCGCCTCGCCGCTGAGGGTCTTCGCGACCGTGACCCTGCCCGCCCTGCGGCCGGCGATCGTGGCGGCGGGGAGCGTGGTCTTCCTGTTCTGCGCGACGGCCTTCGGCGTCGTACTCACCCTCGGCGCGCCGCACTACTCCACCGTCGAGACCGAGATCTACCTGCTCACCACCCAGCTGCTCGACCTGCAGGCGGCCGCCGCACTCTCGGTGCTGCAGCTGGTCACCGTCGTCGCGCTGCTGCTGGTCGCGGCCCGGACCCGGCGCGGCGCCGTACCCGTGTCGCGTACGCCGTCGCGCCCCCGCCGACCGGGCGGCCGGGACCTGCCGGCCGTCGCCGCGCTGCTGGTCGTCGGGGTCCTGGTCGTGGTGCCGATCACGACCCTGGTCACCGGCTCGCTGCAGGACGACTCCGGCTGGACGCTGGCCAACTACCGGGCCCTGGCCTCCACCGGCGAGCGCCAGGCGCTGCCGGCGCCGGCGACCGACGCCCTGCTCAACTCCCTGCGTACGGCGGTCGACGCCACCTGGATGTCGCTGCTGCTCGGCCTGCTGGTGGCCGTCGTGGTGACCCGGCGCTCGCAGTCGACGACCGAGCGGCGGGTCCGCGGCGTACTCGACGGGCTGTTCATGCTGCCGCTCGGCGTCTCCGCGGTGACGCTCGGCTTCGGCTTCCTGATCACCCTCGACCACCCGCCGCTCGACCTGCGCAGCTCGCCGCTGCTGGTGCCGATCGCCCAGGCGCTGGTGGCGCTGCCGCTGGTGGTGCGGACCGTCGTACCCGTGCTGGCCGGGATCGACGACCGGCAGCGACAGGCGGCCGCGTCGCTGGGGGCGGGCCCGCTGCGCGCCGTACTCACCGTCGACCTGCCGGCCGTCTGGAAGCCGCTGCTCGCGGCCGCGGGCTTCGCGTTCGCGACGTCGCTGGGGGAGTTCGGGGCGACCAGCTTCCTCGCCCGCGAGGAGTACCCCACCCTCCCCGTCGTGATCTACCGGCTCCTCTCGCACCCCGGCGACCGCAACTACGGCATGGCGCTGGCCGCCTCGGTGGTGCTCGCGGTCGCCACCGCGGTCGTGATCTTCGCCGTCGAGCGCCTCCGGGTGCGGTCCGTGGGGGCCCTCTGACGATGCTGACCATCCGCGACGTCACGGTGAGGTACGGCGACCTGGTCGCCGTCGCCGACGTGAGCCTGTCGCTGCCCACCGGCGAGGTGCTGGCCGTGCTCGGGCCGAGCGGCTGCGGCAAGTCGACGCTGCTGCGGGCGGTCGCCGGGCTCGAGCCGCTGGCCCGCGGCCGGATCGAGTACGACGGCGCCGACCTGGCCGGCGTACCGACTCATCGGCGGGGGTTCGCGCTGATGTTCCAGGACGGCCAGCTCTTCGAGCACCGCGACGTCGCCGCCAACGTCGGCTACCCGCTCCGGATCCGGCACCGCCCCCGTGCGGAGGTGCGCACCCGGGTCGGCGAGCTGCTCGAGCTGGTCGGCCTCTCCGGGTACGCCGACCGCTCGCCGACGACTCTGTCCGGCGGCGAGCGGCAGCGGGTCGCCCTGGCCCGGGCCCTGGCCGTCGACCCGAGGCTGCTGCTGCTCGACGAACCGCTCTCGGCCCTCGACAAGACCCTGCGCGAACGGCTGGCCGTCGACCTGCGAGCCATCCTCGCCGCGGCCGGGACCACCGCGCTGCTGGTCACCCACGACCACGACGAGGCGTTCGCGATCGCGGACCGGATGGCGGTGATGCGGACCGGCCGGGTGATGCAGGAAGGCACGCTGGCCGAGGTCTGGCGAGCACCGGTCGACGTCGAGACGGCGAAGTTCCTGGGCTACGCGACCGTGCTGACCGGCGCGGCGGCGGCGGTCGTGGCCCGGGCGGCGGGGCTGGCGGATGCGGTCGCCGGCGGGCTCGCCCTGCGGCGGTCGGCGCTCCAGGTCTCGCCCGAGGGCGCGCTCGGGGCCCGCGTCGTACGCGCTGCGCTGACGCCCGAGCAGGTGCGGCTCACGGTCGAGGTCGAGGGCGTCGGCGAGCTCGACGCGGTTGCTGCGACCGACGTACCGCTGCCGCCGCCGGGTGGACGAGTCCGGCTCTCCGTCGACGTGACGCGCACCGCACCCGTGGGGGGCTTGGCGGAAACCGCGGCGACGCCGCTGGGGGGCGTTCCCTAGACTGCCCTCGTGCATCGTCGGGCCTACGTACTCCTCATCGGCATCGCCGCACTGATGGGGACCTTGGCGTTGGTCACCTCGATCAGCATCGACAAGCCCCTCGTCGACCCCGACGGCTTCCTCGGCCCGTCATGGGTGCGGCTGCCGCTGCTGATCAGCGCCGCCTTCCTGCTCGACATGCTGCCCCGGGTGCTCTGGAACGCTCGCGGCAACCCGCTGCTGATGAAGCGCCGCTTCCTCGAGCACTGGCGCAACCACTGGACCCGCGACCGGCTCACGCTGGTGCTGGTGGGCCTGGTCTGCTTCTACATCACCTACGTGAGCTACCGGAATCTCAAGTCGTTCCTGCCCTTCGTGATCGCCAAGAAGTACGACACCCAGCTGCACCACCTCGACACCTTCTTGTTCTTCGGCAACGAGCCGGCGATCGTGCTGCACAACCTGCTGGGCGACGGAGTGTCGGCGCACCTGCTGTCGACGGTCTACCTGTGGTTCCTGCCGCTGACACCGCTGGCGCTGACCGCGTGGTTGATCTGGTCGCGCAACATCTCCTTCGGCTACTGGTTCGCGACGTCGCAGTGCCTGACCTGGTCGCTCGGTACGGCGTCGTACTACGCGGTGCCGACGCTCGGGCCGGGCTTCGAGTACTCCTTCCGGTACGCCGACCTGGCCACCACCGGCTCGCGCACCCTGATGGGCTCGCTGTCCTACGGCCGGCACAACGTGCTGATGTTCAACTTCGAGGGCGCCGTCCAGTCCGTGGCAGGGTTCGCGAGCCTGCACTGCGCGATCACGCTGCTGGTCGCGCTGATGATCCAGTACACGGTGCGCACCCGGATCCTGCACTGGATCTTCTGGGTCAACTTCGGCCTCACCGTCGTGGCGACGCTCTACTTCGGCTGGCACTACATCGCCGACGACATCGCCGGCGTGGCCATCGCACTGCTCTCCTTCTACGTCGGCGGCGTGGCCAGCGGGCAGAAGTTCGACCGGCATGGTTTCGCGTCGCACCCCACGACGACCACGGCGTCCGTGCCGGTGGACGACTGAGGGGCGTCGGGTTCCGGAATAGCGGTGCAAGTTTCCCCGGATATCCGGTGAAACTGACGGTTGTCAGGCGTTGCAACCCCTGACAACCGCCAGAACTCCCTGACCAGCCGGGCCTCAGATGGCCCCATTTCGCGGATCCCGAAAACTCCCGCGCGAATTACAACTTTGTAGTTCGTCAAGTCGACACGCCGTTGAAGTTGAGAATTCTTGGGAAAGGTGTTTCTTTTGTGACTCCTGAGCACTAGCGTGCTCAAAGTGCCTCGGGCGATGGGGAAGTCGCCTGAGGCCACACCAAGCACGGAGCCGGATTCGGCCGGCAACGAGGAGGCGGGTCACGTGGGGGCGCCACAGCGGCAGGTCCGGGCACGGGTCACCCGGAGCAACAGGTCGGCCGGAGCCCGTCGTACACTCCGCAGCTGCCTGGTCTGCGGCGTCACGATGGCCGCCCTCGGCGGCCTCGCGACAGCCGCGACGGCCGACCCCGACTCCACCACCACGCCGTCCCAGGCAGACGTCGACGCGGCCCGCCAGGCGGCCCAGGGCAAAGCCCGCGACGTGGCCGCCGTCCAGGCCGATCTGGTGCTGGCCAACCAGCAGCTCCAGGACGCCGCCATCACCGCAGCCAAGGCCGCCGAGGCCTACAACGGTGCGGTCTACCGGCTCCAGCAGGCCAAGGACGCCGCCAAGGCCGCCGCGGCCAAGGAGCGCCAGGCGAAGGCCGACGTGGCCCGCCAGCAGACCGCGTACGGCGACGCGCTCGCCTCGTCGTACCGAATGGTTCCGGAGCTGTCCACCATCTCCGCGCTGATCGAGGCCGACGGCCCGGAGTCGGTGATGGAGCGCTACACCGCGCTCGACTCCGCCGAGTCCGCGATGGACGCCAACTACGACGCCTACCGCGCGGCCTCCACGCTCGCCGCCGTGGCGAGCGGCCAGGCCCGCGACGCGCGGACCAAGGCGGCGGCGTTGGAGAAGGAGCTCGGTACGGCGCGCGCCAACGCCCAGTCCGCCGCCGATGCTGCCGCGGCTCAGGCCACGACGATCACCGCGCGCAAGACCCGGCTGATCGGCGAGCTGGCCACGCTGCAGCACATCTCCGTCAGCCTGGCCCGCCAGCGGCAGCACGCGCTTGAGCTGGCCGCCGCGCAGCAGGCCGCCGAGGCGGCCCAGCACCAGGCCGAGCTCGAGGCCCAGCAGCAGGCGGAGCAGGAAGCCCAGGAACAGGCCGAGCAGGAGGCCCAGCAGCAGGAAGAGCAGTCGGACGACCCGACCAGCGACCCGACCAGCGACCCGACCAGCGACCCGACCTCCGAGCCGACCTCCGGCCCGGCCAACCCCCCGACGCACCACCACCCTCCGTCGGCCTCCGGTGCCGACGCCGCGATCGACTTCGCCCGGGCCCAGATCGGCGAGCCCTACGTCTGGGGCGCGGACGGCCCCGACTCGTGGGACTGCTCCGGCCTGACCATGGGCGCCTGGCAGGCGGGCGGGAAGTACCTCCCGCACTACTCCGTCGCCCAGTACGACGAGTCGACGCCGATCTCGCCGAGCGACCTCGAGCCGGGCGACCTGGTCTTCTGGGGCGACTCCAGCGACCCGTCGTCGATCTACCACGTCGCGCTCTACTCCGGTGACGGCATGATCATCCAGGCGCCGCGCACCGGCCGCGACGTCGAAGAGGTGTCGATGTACTACTGGATCCCGCCCAACTTCTACGCTCGGCCCTGAGTCGGGGCGGCGCCGCCGTCCGCGGGTCGCACCCTGCCGCCCCGACCGGCGGCGTGCCACAGTGCTGTCATGGCGACCGACAAGGCAGTCTCCGAGCCCGGCTTCCAGACACCCGAGGTCGACGTCAAGGCGCTGACCCAGTTCCTCGACGGTGAGTACGCCGACGTACGCAACCTGGTGCGGACCAACCTGGCGGCGTACTCCTCAATCCTCGACGACCAGATCGAGCTGCCGCGCGACCAGTTCCGCGAGCGGGTCAAGGACGTCGTACTCGAGATCGCGGCCACCGGCCAGACCGGCTTCGGCTTCCCTGAGGAGTACGGCGGTGGCGGCGACATCGGCGCCTCGATCGCGGCCTTCGAGACCCTCGCCTTCGGGGACCTGTCGGTGCTGGTCAAGGTAGGGGTGCAGTTCGGGCTGTTCGGCGGCGCCATCCTGCAGCTCGGCACCGCGGCCCACCATGCGGCGTACCTGCCGGACGTGATCACCGGCAGGACCATGGGCTGCTTCGCGATGACCGAGACCGGGCATGGCTCCAACGTGCAAGCGCTCGGCACGGTGGCGACGTACGACGCGGGGGCGGGCGAGTTCGTGATCACCACCCCCGACGACGCCGCGCGGAAGGACTACATCGGCAACGCTGCGAGGCACGCCGAGCTGGCGGTCGTCTTCGCCCAGTTGGAGGTGGCCGGCGAGTCCCACGGCGTACACGCGTTCGTGGTGCCGATCCGGCGCAGGGGCAAGCAGGTCAAGGGCGTCCGGATCGGCGACTGCGGCGACAAGCTCGGCCTGCAGGGTGTCGACAACGGGCGGATCTGGTTCGACGGCGTACGAGTGCCGCGGACCGCGCTGCTCAACCGGTTCGCCGACGTCACCGAGGACGGCGAGTACATCTCCGAGATCGACAACCCCAACCGCCGCTTCTTCACGATGCTCGGCACGCTCGTGCAAGGCCGGGTCTCGGTCGGCGGGGCCGGGAACACCGCGGCGAAGGTGGCGCTGACGATCGCGACGAAGTACGCCGTACGCCGCCGGCAGTTCGAGGCGGGCTCGGACCACGAGGAGCAGCTGCTGCTCGACTACGGCATGCACCAGCGGCGGCTGTTCCCGCTGCTGGCCCGCACCTACGCGCTGCACTTCGCGCAGGAGGTGGTGGCCAGTCGGCTGCACGACGTCTTCTCCGGGGTCACCACCGAGGAGCTCGACCGGCGGGCGCTCGAGTCGCGAGCGGCGGGCACCAAGGCGATCGCCACCTGGCACGCCACCCGGACCATCCAGGAGTGCCGCGAGGCGTGCGGCGGCGCGGGCTACCTGGCCGTCAACCGGTTCGCGGCGCTGAAGGCGGACACCGACGTGTTCACGACCTTCGAGGGCGACAACCAGGTGCTGCTGCAGCTGGTCGCGAAGGGGCTCCTGACCGACTACTCGTCGGACTTCAGCGACCTGGACCAGTTCGGGATGGTGCGGTTCGTGGCGGGGCTGGCCGTCGAGACGGTGATCGAGAAGACCAACGTGCACAAGCTCTTCGAGCGGATCAAGGACGTCCTGCCCGGCGGCGACGACTGGGACCAGGAAGCGGGCCTGCTCGACCCGAACTACCAGCTGGCGATGCTCCGGTTCCGAGAGGAGCACATGCTCGCCGGCGTCGCCCGGCGGCTCAAGCGCGGCATCGACGACAAGATGAACCCCGGCGAGGTCTTCTCACGGGTCCAGGACCATGTGATCGCGGCTGCGAGTGCGCACGTCGAGCGGCTGGTGCTCGACGCGTTCGTGGAGAAGACCGCCGCGATGGGAGACTCCGACAACAAGGTCGCCCTCAACCTGCTCTGCGACCTCTACGCGCTCTCCACCATCGAGGCCGACCGGGGCTGGTTCATGGAGCACGGCCGGCTCTCCTCGACCCGCTCGAAGGCGATCAGCCGCGAGGTCAACGACCTGCTCCGCAAGATCCGCCCGATCGCGGTCGACCTGGTCGACGCGTTCGGCGTACCGGAGGAGATGCTGCGGTCGGAGGAGCTGCTGGGCTGGGGCGTGTGAGGAGTGTGGGGCTGCCAGTTTCCCCGGATATCCGGGGAAACTTTCGGTTGTCAGGCGTTGCAACCCCTGACAACCGTCAGAACTCCCTGACCAGCCACCGACATCGAGCCCCAACCGTGGGCCACTTAGCGTCCACAAGCCCCAAGATCAGCCGCCTTGTCCAC
>DASXRJ010000173.1:0-25043 GCA_036506675.1 Nocardioides sp.
CCGGCCTGTACGCCGGCCTCGGCGTCCTCGTCCTCGCCCTCCTCGCGGCCGGCGCGTTCGTGGCCCGCCGCGGTCGCAACGCGTCCTGACCACCCGCTGAAGAAGCCAGCCGTGCGCCCACACCACCTCCCCACCCACCCACGGGTCCTGCACCCGGGTGCCTGGTGGCTGTGGGCGCTCGGCCTGGCGGCAGCCGCCAGCCGCACCGTCAACCCGGTGCCGCTGCTGCTGATCGTGGTGGTGACCTGGTTCGTGGTCACGCTGCGCCGAGACGACTCGCCGTGGGCCGCGTCGTACTCGGTCTTCTTCAAGCTCGCCCTGGTCGTGATCGCCATCCACGTGGTCTTCCAGGCACTGCTCTCGACCCAGACCCAGGGCCTGACCGTGCTCTTCACGCTGCCGGAGGTCCCGCTGCCCGACGGCATCGGCATCAAGCTCGGCGGCGAGGTCACCCTCGAGGCGGTGCTCAACGCCGTCTATTTCGGCCTCCAGCTGGCCGCGATCTTCTGCTGCATCGGCGCCGCCAACGCGCTCGGCAGCGCCCGCCGGTTGCTCCGCTACCTGCCCGCGGCCCTCTACGAGCTCGGCATCGCCACGGTCATCGCGCTCACCTTCGCGCCGCAGCTGGTCACCGACGCGGGCCGGGTGCGCGCGGCCGGGAGGCTGCGCGGCTCGCCCCGGGGAGTACGCCGGTTCGGCCGGCTCGCGATGCCGGTCCTCGAAGGCGCCCTCGAACGCAGCGTCGACCTGGCCGCCGCCATGGACTCCCGCGGCTACGGCCGGACCACCCACCAGTCCCAGGCCGAGCGCCGGCTCACCGCCGGGCTGGTGCTGGCCGGCAGCCTCGGCCTGATGATCGGCGTCTACGGACTGCTGACCGCCAGCCGCTACGGCGTACCCGTGCTCGTCCTCGGGGTCGCGCTGGGTGTGGTCGGGCTGCGGGTCGGCGGGCGGCGTACCGGCCGCACCCGCTACCGCCCCGACCCGTGGGCGCTGCCCGAGCTGCTGGTGGTGGCGTCCGGCGCGACCGCGGCGGTGCTGATGTTCTGGACCTCCGCGCACTCCCCCGAGCTGCTCTACCTGGCTTCGCCGACCAATCTCCCGCCGGTTCCGGTGCTCGCCTGCATGGGGATCCTGGTCGGCCTGCTGCCGGCGTTCGTGGCCCCGCCGGTACCCGTGCCGGAGCCGGCGCTGGAGGCGACCCGATGATCCGCTTCGACGACGTCTCCGTGACGTACGACGGCGCCGCGGTCCCGGCTATCGCGCACGTCGACCTGCACGTGCCCGAGGGCGAGCTGGTGCTGGTGATGGGCCGGACCGGTTCGGGCAAGTCGACCCTGCTGCGCAGCGTCAACGGGCTGGTCCCGCACTTCTCCGGAGGCACCCTGCGCGGGCGGGTGCTGGTCGACGGCCGCGACACCGCGACCCATCCGCCCCGCGAGCTGGCCGACGTGGTCGGCTTCGTCGGCCAGGACCCGGTCTCGGGGTTCGTGACCGACAACGTCGAGGACGAGCTCGCCTACGGGATGGAGTCGCTCGGGCTGCCGCCGGCCACGATGCGCAAGCGGGTCGAGGAGACCCTCGACCTGCTCGGGCTGGCCGACCTGCGCGGCCGGCCGCTGGCCAACCTCTCCAGCGGGCAGCAGCAGCGGGTCGCGATCGGCTCGGTGCTGACCACTCATCCGCGGGTCCTGGTACTCGACGAACCCACCTCGGCGCTCGACCCGCTGGCCGCCGAGGACGTGCTGTCGACCCTGCAGCGGCTGGTGCACGACCTCGGGATGACCGTCGTACTCGCGGAGCACCGGCTCGAGCGCGTCGTCCAGCACGCCGACCGGGTGGTCTGGCTGCCCGGCGACGCCGAGCCGCTGGTCGAGGGCGACCCGGCCGACGTCCTCGCGCGTACCCCGATCGCGCCGCCGGTCGTCGAGCTCGGCCGGGCCGCGGGCTGGTCGCCGCTGCCGCTGACCGTGCGCGACGCCCGGCGCAGGTCGACCGAGCTGCGCGACCGGCTGGCCGGCGTACACCCTCCTGAGCACGTGGCGCCCGCCCTCGGCGCACCCGTCGCGGAGGCGAAGGACCTGGTCGCCGGCTACGGCAAGCGGGTGGTCGTGGACGGCGTGACCGCGACCGTACGCCGCGGCGAGATCGTCGCCCTGATGGGCCGCAACGGCGCCGGCAAGTCGACGCTGCTCAAGTGCCTGGTCGGCATCCACCGACCGCGCTCCGGCCGGGTCGAGGTCGGTCGGGTCGGGCTGGTGCCGCAGGTGCCCGCCGACATCCTGTACGCCGCCACCGTGGCCGACGAGTGCGCGACCTCCGACAAGGAACGTCGATTGCCCCACGGCACCACTGTCGCATGCTTCGACCGGCTCGCCCCGGGCGTGCCCGGCGACCGGCATCCGCGCGACCTGTCGGAGGGGCAGCGGCTCACGCTCGCGCTGGCGGTGGTGCTCGCACCCGAGCCGGAGCTGGTGCTGCTCGACGAGCCGACGCGAGGGCTCGACTACGACGCCAAGCGGCGGCTGGTCGGCGTACTCACCGGGCTGGCGCGGGCCGGGCACGGCGTCGTACTCGCAACGCATGACGTAGAGCTCGTCGCCGAGCTGGCCACCCGGGTGATCGTGCTCGCCGACGGCCAGGTGGTCGCCGACGGCTCGGCGCCGGACGTGGTGGTCTCCTCGCCGGCGTTCGCGCCGCAGGTCGCCAAGGTGATGGCGCCACAGCGCTGGCTCACCGCGCATGACGTCGAGGCCGCGCTATGAGTACGACGTCGCACGTGGTCCGGGTCTCCTGGAGCGCGGCCGCCGCCCTGGTGGTGGCCAGCGTGGTCACCCTGGCGGCGTTCGGCTGGCCGTTCTTCGCGACGCCGACCGGACTCGGCGAGGGCGCCTCGCACAGCACGGACGCGCCCTGGATCTTCGTGCTCGTGCTGCCGCTGCTGGCCGCGATCGTGCTGGCCGAGGTCAACGCCGGCGGGCTCGACGCGAAGGCCGTGGCGCTGCTCGGCATGCTCGCCGCGGTCGGCGGCGCGCTGCGCGCCCTCTCGCCCGGCGCGGCCGGCCTGGAGCCGAGCTTCGCGGTGATCATGCTCGGCGGGCGGGTCTTCGGGCGTGGCTTCGGGTTCGTGCAGGGGGCGCTGACGCTGTTCGTGGGGGCGCTGCTTACCGGTGGCGTGGGGCCGTGGCTGCCGTTCCAGATGATCGCGGCGGGCTGGGTCGGCTTCCTGTCGGGCTGCCTGCCGAGGCGGCTGACCGGCTGGCCCGAGGTCGTCGTACTCAGTGGGCTTGGGTTCGTCCTCGGCCTGGCCTACGGCGCGCTGATGAACCTGTGGTTCTGGCCGTTCGGCGCGTACGGCGCCGGGCTGAGCTATGACGCGACCGCCGGCCCGGCGACCAACCTGGAGAGCTACGCCCGCTACTACCTGGCCACCTCACTCGCCTGGGACCTCTCCCGCGGCGTGTGCACCTTGCTGCTCGTGCTGCTGGTCGGGCGGCCGCTGCTGCGGGCGCTGCGGCGGGTGTCGCGGCTGGCGGCGTTCGAGGTGCCGGTCCGGTTCGAAGCCCCCGAGCTCGAGCGGCAGGAGACGGTGTGAAGACGCTCGTCATCGGCGGCGCCCGGTCCGGCAAGTCGCGGATCGCGGAGGGCCTGCTGGCACAGGCGCCGGACGTCACGTACGTCGCCACCGGCTACCCCGCCCACGACGACCCGGAATGGGCCGCCCGGATCGCCCGGCACGTCGCCGACCGGCCGGCCACCTGGACGACCGTCGAGACGCTCGACCTGGCGGGGCTCCTGCGCGCCGACGGCGGGCCGCTGCTGGTCGACTGCCTGACGCTGTGGCTGACCCGGGTCATGGACGAGGTCGAGGCGTGGACGACCGGAGCGTCGGTGGACGGGCCCACCGACGAGCTGCTGGGTGCGCTGCGCGAGAGCGCGCGCGACGTCGTACTCGTGACGAACGAGGTGGGGCAGGGCGTCGTACCGGAGTCGGCGTCGGGGCGGCTGTTCCGCGACGAGATGGGCCGGCTGAACGCCGCGGTGGCGGCGGAGTGTGGCGACCTGTTGTGGTGCGTCGCGGGCCGGGTCGTGCGGTTGTGAACAGCCCCGTCAACAGCCTGCGCCTGATCTTCGGCACCCTGACCATCCTCCCGGTCCGGATGCCCACCACGGTCGACAGCGCGGTGGCCGGGCGCGCGCTCACGCTCGCGCCGCTGGCCGGCTTCGTGCTCGCGCTGATCGTAGGCGTACCGGTGGCGCTGCTCGACCAGGACACGCCGCCGCTGCTGCTGGCCGGGCTGGTGGTCGCGGCGCTCGCCTACCTGACCCGGGCGATCCACCTCGACGGGCTCGCCGACACCGCCGACGGGCTCGGCTCCGGCCGGATCGGCGAACCCGCGCTCGAGGTCATGAAGAAGTCCGACATCGGGCCGTTCGGCGTCGTCACGCTGATGCTGGCGCTGCTGCTGCAGGTGGCGGCCCTGTCGACCTGCCTGGCGGTCGGCGACGGCGTACCGGCCCTGGTGCTGGCGCTCGTGCTCAGCCGGGCGATGCTGGTCCGGCTCGGTACGTCGGCCTTCCCGGCGGCCCGCTCCGACGGGCTGGGCTCCGCGATGGCCGGCAGCGTCACGACCGGGTTGCTGGCGGCGGGGCTCGCGCTGGCCGTCGTACTCGCGGCGGGTGGGGTCGCCGTCCACCTCGCCCTCGGCGGCAGCGACCTGCGGTGGCAGACGTACGTCGCCGCGCTGGTCGGGCTGCTGCCCGCGCTGGTACTCGCGGAGACGGCCCGCAACCGGTTCGGCGGCGTCACCGGCGACGTGTACGGCGCGTGCGTGGAGACCGCCTTCACCGGAGTGCTGGTCGCGGCCGCGCTGGTGACCGGGCTGGTGTCCGGGCTCGGCTGAGTCCCGCCGTCAGGACTCGCGCACCGAGGTGTCGACGAACGGCACCTTCGTGAGCTGGAAGACCTCGCGCCGGCCGCGTACGTCGACGCCCACCTCGGCGTCGGGGTTGACCGTGGTCGGGATCAGCGCCATCCCGATGCCCTTCTTCAGGGTCGGCGAGAAGGTGCCGGACGTGATCTCGGCCAGCAGCACATCCGGGGTCAGGCTGACCGTCATGCCGGGGCGTGGGATGCCGCGACCGACCGCGACCAGGCCGCGCAGCAGCCGCTTCGGGCCGGCCTCCTTCTCGGCGACCAGGACGTCCTTGCCCCAGAAGGCGTCCTTCTTCCAGCCGACCGCCCAGCCGAGGCGCGCCTGGTTGGGCGTGACGTCGAGGCTGATGTCCTGGCCGTGCAGCGGGTAGCCCATCTCGGTGCGCAGCGTGTCGCGCGCGCCCAGGCCGCACGGCAGGATGCCGAACTCCTCGCCGGCGGCGAGCAGGTCGTCCCAGAGCCGGCCGGCGATCTCGTTCTTCGCGATCAGCTCGTAGCCGCGCTCGCCGGTGTAGCCGGTGCGGCAGACCACGACGCCGGTGCCGAAACCCTGCTGATTGGGGAGGGCGGCCTCGGCGAAGCTCATGTACTCGTGCCCGACCGGCAGGCCGAGCTTGGCCAGCACCTCGTCGGACCTGGTGCCCTGGACCGCCAGGACGACGTACTCGGTGTGGTGGTCGACCACCTGCACGCCCTCGGGAGCGGCGGCCGCGAGCCGCCGGGCGACCTCGGCCGAGTTGGCCGCGTTGGGCACCAGCAGCACCCGGTCGTCGTCGTGGAAGTAGGCGATCAGGTCATCGACGATGCCGCCCGTCTCCTCGTCGCAGCACAGCGTGTACTGCGCCTTGCCCGGCCCGATCTTGCCGAGGTCGTTGCTCAGCGTCGCGTTGACGTACGCCGCCGCACCCGGCCCGCTCACCATCACCTTGCCGAGGTGGCTGACGTCGAAGATGCCGACGGACTCGCGCACCGCGGTGTGCTCCTTGACCACGCCGGTGGGGTACTCGAGGGGCATCGACCAGCCCCCGAACTCGGCGAACTTGGCGCCGAGGGCCTGGTGGCGGTCGTGGAGCGGAGAGGTCAGCAGGTCGGTCGTGGCCATGGGCTGAACCTACCGCGAAGGGTCCGATGGCTTTCGCCTGGCATGATGCCCCGATGACGACGTACGCGCTCCGAAATGCCAGCCCCGCGAAGACCAAGGCCGACGCGGTGGTGGTGGGCGTCCTCCAGACGCCCAAGGGGCCGGTCGTCGTCGATCAGGCGCACGAGCTCGCCGAGGCCTGGGGCCGCAAGTTCCGGCCGCTGCTCTCCTCGCTCGGCGTGACCGGCAAGGCCGGCGAGGTCGCGAAGTTCCCGAGCGCCGGAGTCGTCAACGCGGCGCTGGTCGTGCTCGTCGGCCTCGGTGAGGCGCCCGAGGGCGGTCCGACGGCGGCCACGGTCCGCCGCGCAGCCGGTACGGCGGCCCGCGCCGTACCCAATGCCGCGTCGGTGGCCATGGCCCTCGGCTCGACCGACGCGGCCGGTGTCGGCGCCGCGCTCGAGGGGTGGCTGCTGGGCGGCTACACCTTCGCGACGTACAAGAAGGACACCAAGACCGACTCCGCCGGCCCGAGCGAGGTCGTGGTGCTCAGCGAGTCGGCGCGCAAGGCGGAGTCGATCGCGGCGTTCGAGTCCGCCCAGGTGGTCGCCGAGGCCGTGATCGCGGCCCGCGAGTGGGTCAACCTGCCGCCGAACGACCTGAACCCCCCGACCTTCGCCGAGGCCGTCGCGGCCGCGCACGCCCAGGTGACCAAGGGGAAGTCGGCACCCGAGGTCACCCTGACGACGTACGACGAGAAGCAACTGGCCGACCTCGGCTGTGGCGGCATCCTGGCGGTCGGCCTGGGCTCGTCGGCGCCGCCGCGGCTGGTCGAGCTGTCCTACGCGCCCGACGGCGCGACGACTCACCTGGCGCTGGTCGGCAAGGGCATCACCTTCGACTCCGGCGGCCTGACCATCAAGCCCGCCAACTCGATGGGCGAGATGAAGTCGGACATGGCCGGCGCCGCGGCCGTCGTACAGGCCATCTTCGCGATCGCGAAGCTGGGGCTGCCGATCCGGGTGACGGCCTACGCACCGATGGCCGAGAACATGATCTCCGGCTCCGCGATGCGGCCCGGCGACGTCGTCACCGCCGCCAACGGCACCACCGTCGAGGTGCTCAACACCGATGCTGAGGGCCGGCTGATCCTGATGGACGCGCTGGTCCGGGCGGCCGCCGAGAAGCCCGACGTACTCGTCGACGTCGCCACCCTGACCGGCCACATGGTGATCGCGCTCGGGGACAAGATCGCCGGCGTGATGGGGACCGAGGAGATCGTGGCCGACGTACTCTCCGCCGGCGAGGCCGCGGGCGAGCTGCTCTGGCCGATGCCGATCCCCGAGGAGATGACCGAGCGGATCATGAGCAGCAAGATCGCCGACCTCTCGCAGCACGACTGGGTGCGCTGGGGCGGCGGCGTGCGGGCTGCTGCGTTCCTGCGCGAGTTCACCGACGGGCTCCCGTGGGCGCACGTCGACATCGCGGGGCCGTCGTTCAACTCCGGCGGCGCCAGCGGACACGTGACGCCCGGTGGCACGGGCTTCGGGGTGGCGACGCTGGTCGAGTACGCCCGCACGCTGGCGGCCGGGCGGGACTGACCCGGGCGGGGATCAGGAGCGGCCCTGCTCCCTCATCCGGCGGTTGTAGTCACGCATCCGCTGTGGGACGCCGACGACCGCGGCGTCGTACGACGGCACCTGGAACTTGTTGGCGAACTTGTGCGCCCACTGCACCGACGGCACCCGGCGCCGGGTCCACTCGCCGTCGTGGGCGACGAGCAGCAGCGTCACGTCGCTGACCGCGGTGCGCGGCTCGACGAACCCCTCGACCCCCCGGCGGGTCTCGACGAACTCCTGCAGATGGCGCTCGTCCGCGGAGTCGGCGGCGCGCACCCGGGTGGATCCGGTGTGCGCGAGGTTACCGGCGGGTCGGTTCATCCGGGGGCCCCGTCGGCGGAATCGGTCGAACATGCTCACGCCCCAAGTGTGCACTTCCGGCCCAGGAGGCCGGTGTGGACGGGCCGACAAAGAGTGCAAAGATGGGCCCCGTTGTCGTGCCTGCCTGGGAGGAAGTCCGCGTGTCCGGTGAGGACCAGTTCGATCTGCTCGTTCTCGGTGGGGGCTCCGGCGGTTACGCCTGTGCCCTCCGTGCTGCCCAGCTCGGCCTGAAGGTCGCCCTGGTCGAGAAGGACAAGGTCGGCGGCACCTGCCTGCACGTCGGCTGCATCCCCACCAAGGCGCTCCTGCACGCGGCCGAGGTCGCCGACACCGCGCGCGAGTCGGCTCAGTTCGGGGTCACCGCAACCCTCGAGGGCATCGACATGGCCGGCGTCAACGCCTACAAGGACGGCGTGGTCAACCGGCTCTACAAGGGGCTCACCGGACTGGTCAAGGGCCGCGGCATCACGGTGATCGAGGGTGCGGGCCGCCTCACGTCGCCCACGACGGTGGCCGTCGGCGAGACGTCGTACTCGGCGAAGAACGTGGTGCTCGCCTCCGGCTCCTACTCCAAGACGCTGCCCGGGCTCGAGGTCGACGGCGAGCGGGTGCTCACCTCCGAGCACGCCCTGCAGCTCGACCGGGTACCCGCGTCGGTGATCGTGCTCGGCGGCGGCGTGATCGGCTGCGAGTTCGCGAGCGTATGGAAGTCGTTCGGCGCCGACGTGACGATCATCGAGGCGCTGCCCCGTCTCGTGGCGGCCGAGGACGACGCGTCCTCCAAGGTCCTCGAGCGGGTGTTCCGCAAGCGCAAGATCGCCTTCCGCACCGGCACCCCGTTCCAGTCGGTCAAGCACACCGAGACCGGCGTCGCGGTGACGGTCGAGGGCGGCGACGTCATCGAGGCCGAGCTGCTGCTGGTCGCCGTGGGTCGCGCTCCGGCGACCGACGGCCTCGGGTACGCCGAGCAGGGCATCGCCATGGACCGCGGCTTCGTGCTCACCGACGACCGGCTGCGCACCAACGTCCCCGGCGTGTACGCCGTCGGCGACATCGTCCCCGGCCTGCAGCTGGCCCACCGGGGCTTCCAGCAGGGCATCTTCGTGGCCGAGGAGATCGCCGGCCTCGCGCCGACCCCGATCGACGAGGACGGCATCCCGCGGGTGACCTACTCCGACCCCGAGATCGCCTCGGTCGGGCTCAACGAGTCGACCGCCGCCGAGCGCTACGGCGCCGACGGCATCGAGTCGCTCACCTACGACCTCGGCGGCAACGGCAAGAGCCAGATCCTCAAGACCCAGGGCTTCGTGAAGCTGGTCCGCCGCAAGGACGGCCCCGTCGTCGGCATCCACATGGTGGGCGCTCGCGTGGGTGAGCTCATCGGCGAGGCTCAGCTGATCTACAACTGGGAGGGGTACGCCGAGGACGTCGCTCCGTTCGTCCACGGTCACCCCACCCAGAACGAAGCCCTCGGCGAGGCGCACCTGGCCCTCGCCGGCAAGCCGCTGCACGCGCACAGCTGACCAGAACTCAATCGAACGAGACGCAAGCGAAGGAACGAAATGGCGACCGAAGTCAACCTGCCGGCACTGGGAGAGTCCGTCACCGAAGGCACCGTCACCCGCTGGCTGAAGCAGGTCGGCGATCAGGTGGCCGTCGACGAGCCGCTGCTGGAGGTGTCCACCGACAAGGTCGACACCGAGATCCCCTCCCCCATCGCGGGCACGCTGCTCGAGGTCAAGGTCAACGAGGACGACACGGTCGAGGTCGGCGCCGTACTCGCGGTGATCGGTGAGGCCGGCGAAGCTCCCGCCGCCCCGGCCGCCCCTGCTGAGCAGCCCGCCGAGCAGCCCGCCGAAGCGCCCGCTGCCGAGGCACCCGCCGAGGCACCCGCTGCCGAGGCTCCCGCGCCGGCCGCTCCCGCGCCCACCCCGGAGCCGGCTGCCGCGCCGGAGGCCGCACCCGCCGAGGCCGCCGCACCCGAGCCCTCGGCGCCCGCGGCGCCGGCCGGCGGTTCCGGTACGCCGGTCACGCTGCCCGCCCTGGGCGAGTCGGTGACCGAGGGCACCGTCACCCGCTGGCTCAAGCAGGTCGGCGACTCGGTCGCGGTCGACGAGCCGCTGCTCGAGGTGTCCACCGACAAGGTCGACACCGAGATCCCCTCCCCCGTCGCCGGCACGCTCCTCGAGATCAAGGTCGCCGAGGACGAGACCGTCGAGGTCGGCGCCGAGCTCGCCTTGATCGGTTCGGGAGCGGCCGCCCCGGCTGCTCCGGCTGCTCCGGCCGCCCCTGCGCCAGCACCGGCACCCGAGCCGACTCCCGAGCCGGCCGCCGCGCCCGCACCTGTCCCCACGCCGGCACCCGCCGCACCGGCGCCCGAGCCCACTCCCGCTCCCGCCGCCCCGGCACCCGCGGCCCCGGCCGCTCCCGCACCGGCACCTGCAGCTCCGGCGCCCGCAGCGCCCGCCGCACCGGCCGCGCCGGCCGCGTCGGCAGAGGCCCCCGGCGCCGACGGCGGCACCTACGTGACGCCACTGGTCCGCAAGCTCGCCGCCCAGCACGGCGTGGACCTCGCCACCATCACCGGCTCCGGTGTCGGCGGCCGGATCCGCAAGCAGGACGTCGTCGACGCGGCCAACCAGGCCCAGGCGGCCCAGGCTGCCCAGGCTGCCCAGGCTGCCCAGGCGGCCCAGGCTCCGGCCGCCGCCGTACCCGCCGCGGCCGCGACCACCGCACCGGCCGCAGCGGCGCCGGTTGCGGCTTCACCGTTGCGTGGGACCACCGAGAAGGTGAGCCGTCTGCGCAAGGTGATCGCCGAGCGCATGACGGAGTCGCTCCACATCTCCGCCCAGCTCACCCAGGTGATGGAGGTCGACGTCACTGTCATCGCCCGCCTGCGCGAGTCCGTGAAGGCGGACTTCCTGGCGCGCGAGGGCGTGAAGCTCACCTACCTCCCGTTCTTCGCCAAGGCCGCGGTCGACGCGCTCAAGCAGCACCCGAAGCTCAACGCCAACCTCAACACCGAGGCGGGCGAGGTCACCTACTTCGACCGCGAGAACATCGCGTTCGCCGTCGACACCGCCCGCGGCCTGCTGACCCCGGTGGTCAAGGACGCGGGTGACCTGTCCATCGCCGGCCTCGCCAAGAAGATCGCCGACATCGCCCAGCGCACCCGCACCAACAAGATCACGCCCGACGACCTCACCGGTGGCACCTTCACGATCACCAACCTGGGCAGCTTCGGGGCGCTCTTCGACACCCCGATCATCAACCAGCCTCAGGTCGCCATCCTCGGCCCTGGCGCGGTCGTGAAGCGCCCGGTCGTCATCGACGACCCGAACCTCGGCGAGACCATCGCCGTCCGGCACATGGTCTACCTGTCGCTCACCTACGACCACCGCCTGGTCGACGGTGCCGACGCCGGCCGCTTCCTCGCCGACGTGAAGCAGCGGCTCGAAGCCGGTCAGTTCGAGGTCTGACCTCTCCCGCCCCGTCCGTACGGCCGACCGGTTCTCCTGAACCGGTCGGCCGTACGACGTTGGGGCTCCACCGCTCGCATGCCAGAGTGGGGCCATGCGTATCGTCGTCGCCGGCGCCTCCGGCTTCCTGGGCAGTCACCTGGTCACCGAACTGACGGGGCGCGGCCACGAGGTGGTCCGGCTGGTACGGCGCCCCGCCACTGTTGCCGACGAGTCGGAATGGGACCCCTACGCCGGGGTCGTGGACCAGCAGGTCGTCGACGGCGCCGACGCCGTCGTCAACCTGGCCGCGTCGCCGACGTTCGGCAACCCGCACTCGAAGAAGTGGGCCCACAACCTGCGCACCAGCCGGGTGACGACCACGAGGGTGCTGGCCGAGAGCGTCGCGGCTGCGCCCAGACCGCCCGCCTTCGTGAACGGCCAAGCCATCGGGTGGTACGGCGACCACCGCGACGAGGTCATCACCGAGGAGAGCGACAGCCGCGGCTCGACCTTCGTGACCAAGGTCTGCCGCGACTGGGAGGACGCCGCCGGACCCGCCGTCGGGGCCGGGGGCCGGGTCGCGCTGCTCCGCGCGGCGCCCATCATCGACCGGAAGATCGCTCCGCTGAAGCTGCAGGTACCGCTGTTCCGGATCGGTCTCGGTTCGCGCCTGGGCAACGGCAGTCAGTACTTCTCCGTCATCTCGCTGCAGGACTGGGTCGGCGCGGCGGCGTTCGTGGTCGAGCACGACTCGCTGGCCGGCCCGGTCAACCTGTCCTGTCCCGTGCCACCGACCAACCGTGAGTACACCGACGCCCTCGCCCGGAACATGGGGCGCCGGGCCCGCCTGGCGGTTCCGGCCATGGTGATCGAGAAGGCGGCCGGTGTCCTTGCCTCCGAGGCGGTGGGGTCGATGCGCGTGGAGCCGACCGCCCTGCTCGCGGCGGGCTTCACGTTCCGCAACGACGACGTCGACGCCGTACTCCGGGCTGCCCTCGGCTGACCGACCCTCCGGGACGTCATCCGGGGCGAGCCATCTACGGCTCTGTCCGTATGACGTCCCGAGTGAGTCAGGTCAGCGGTTCTCGCGGACCAGCCACACGCCGTGCTGACGGACCAGCTCGACCGTGAGCGCCTGGGCCTGGGTGCCGGGCAGCTTGAACCGGCCGCCGTCACCGACCGCGGTGGACGCGGCCAGCCGGTCGGTGACGTCGAGCACCACGTGCTCGGGCTCGAAGGTGACGACCGACGCGGCCAGGATCTGCGTGGTCATGCCCTCGACGACGAGCCCGCGGTCGACGTACCGCTGGAGGTCGGCGCAGTCGGAGGCGCCACTCACGCTGCCGGACGTGTAGAGCCGCCGCAGGCCGGCGACGTCGCCCGCAGCCCACGCCTGCGCGCGGCGCGCGTCCCAGGCCCGCAGGATGGTGAGCGCCTGGGTCTGCTGCGTGCGGTCGGCGTGCCGGGTGACGGCCGACGGGCTGGTCGACCTGGTGATGGTCTCGGAGGTGGCCTGGGTCGGCCCGCTGCCGAGCTGCCACAGCGCTCCGGAGAGTACGGCGCACACCCCGGCCACGAAGACGGTCAGCAGGATCGATCGGCGAGCGTTCACGGGACCAGCCTGACGCATTCCGGGCCGAGATGATTTTCGTTATCCACAGGCATAGGCTCGACGCCGTGTCTCTCGAATTCCGGACCCCCGGCCTCGGCGCCGACGCCGTCGACTACCTCGCCGCCTGGGAGCTCCAGCGCGACGTCCATGCGCTGGTCAGCGAGGGCGAGCAGCCCGACACGGTCCTCCTGCTCGAGCACCCGCCGGTCTTCACCGCCGGCCGGCGTACCGACCCGCACGAGCGGCCCGCCGACCCCGGCGGCGCCCAGGTCATCGACGTCGACCGCGGCGGCAAGATCACCTTCCACGGTCCCGGCCAGCTGGTCGGCTACCCGATCGTGCGGCTGCCCGACCACGTCAAGGTCGTCGACTATGTACGCCGCGTCGAGGAGGCCCTCATCTCGGTCTGCGCCGACCTGGGCGTCACCACGGCCCGGGTGCCCGGCCGCAGCGGTGTCTGGCTGCAGGCCGACGACCGCGGCCCGGAGCGCAAGATCGCCGCGATCGGCATCCGGGTCAGCCGGGGCGTGACCATGCACGGCTTCGCGATCAACTGCGACGTCGACCTGGGTTGGTACGACCGGTTCGTGCCGTGCGGCATCGCCGACGCCGGCGTCACCTCGCTGAGCCAGGAGCTCGGGCGCGACGTCCCGGTCGCCGAGGTGCTGCCCAGCGTGGAGAAGCACCTGAGCGAGCTGCTCGCGTGGACGCCGTATGCGGCGACGCCGGACTACGAGCCGCGCCCCGAGCCTGGTCGTACGCCGCGCATCGAACTCGTCACGCCCGCCCTCTGACCGGCGTGCCGGGGCCGCAACCGGCGGCCACCGGTGCCACCATGGCCCAGCGTCATGGAGGGGACAGACACAATGAGCGATCTCGTCATCGAGACCAGCGGGCTGCGCAAGGAGTTCCGCACCAGGAAGGGGCTCCGGGTCGCCGTGGCCGACCTGGATCTGGCGGTGCCGGCGGGCGGCGTACACGGGTTCCTGGGGCCGAACGGCTCCGGCAAGACCACGACCATCCGGATGCTGCTCGGGCTGGCCTCCCCCACCCGCGGCTCGATGCGGCTCTTCGGCCAGGCGGTACCCCACCGGCTGCCCCAGGTGATGGGCCGGGTCGGCGCGGTGGTGGAGTCGCCGAAGTTCTCGCCCACCTTCTCCGGTCGCCAGAACCTCGACCTGCTGGCCCGCACCATCGGCGCCCCCGCGGCCCGGGTGGACGCCGCGATCGAGACGGTCGGCCTGACCGGGCGGGACCGGGACCGCTACAAGGCCTACTCACTCGGCATGAAGCAGCGGCTGGCCATCGCCGCCACGCTCCTGAAGGATCCCCGGCTGCTGATCCTCGACGAGCCGACCAACGGGCTCGACCCGGCCGGCATCCGCGAGATCCGCGACACCGTGCGCACCCTCGGCGAGGCCGGCGTGACCGTGCTGCTCAGCTCGCACATCCTGGCCGAGGTCCAGCAGGTGTGTACGTCGGCCACCATCATCGGCAACGGGCGGATGCTCGCCGAGGGACTGGTCGACGACCTGCTGGGCGCGCTGACGTCGTACCGCGTGGTGGTCGACGACCGCGCCACGGCCCTCGACGCGAGTACGGCGCTCGCCTCCGCCGGGCTCGTCGTCCAGCCGCCCGTCGACGGCTCGGTCCTGCACGTGGAGACCCAGCGGCCGGCCCAGATCACCGAGACGCTCGCCGGCGTCGGGATCTACCTGTCCGAGCTGTCGCCGGTCCGCGCCGACCTCGAGACCGTCTTCCTCGACCTCACCGCTGCCGACACGCTCGGCACCGGCGCGCACATCTCGATCCCGCTGGCCGATTCCCCCGAGCCCGCCCCCGAACCCGCCTCCGCCGGGCCGACCCTCGAGAAGGGAGCCCACTGATGCGGCTGTTCACCGTCGAGCTGACCCGGCTGCGCTGGCGCCGGGCCGTGATCGTGCTGCTCGCGTGCTGCTTCCTGGTGCCCGCGCTGATCTGGGCCGGGCTGGCCTGGAACACCCGGCCGTTCAGCGATGCCGAGGTCCGCGACGCCCAGGCCCAGGTGGATGCTCAGATCAACTCACCGGAGATGAAGCACGAGCTCCACCGGTGCGAGACCCACCCGCGGGAGTTCGGCCTGACCCCGTCCACCAAGGAGCTGTGCACCGAGCGGATCGGAGTGCCGCAGCTCGAGTGGTACCTCTACCGCGAGCAGCTCGACGTCCCCGCTCAGCGCCAGGAGACGGGCCTCGCGGTCATCACCATCCTCGCCGCCCTGGCCATGTTGGTCGGTACGACGTTCGCGGGCCACGACTGGAACAGCGGCTCGATGAGCAACCAGCTGCTCTTCGAGCCGCGACGGCTGCGGGTCTGGGCGGCCAAGGCGGCCGTGGTCTTCCTGATGGGGCTGGTGACGGGCGCCGCCGTGCTGGCGGCGTACTGGGGCGGGCTTTCGGCGCTCGCCAACGCGCGCGACCTGACGGTGCCCGCGCACGAGTGGGAGCTGATCCGCGAGTCCGCCGGCCGCGGCGCGCTGCTGGTCGCCTTGGCCGGCGTCGGCGGCTATGCCCTGACCATGTTCTTCCGCAGCACGGTCGCGACCCTCGGCGTCCTGTTCGCCGTCACCGTCGGCGGCACGCTGGTCATGGTCACGGTCCTCGGCGAATACGCGGATCGCTGGCTGCTGACGACCAACGTGATGGCCGTGGTGTTCGACGGGGTCGAGTACTACAGTCCGGCGGCGCCGTGCGCCGAGGATCCGAGCATGACCTGCTCTCAGACGCTCACGCTCACGCTGGCCGACGGGGCGGCGTACCTGGGCGGCCTGCTGGCCGTGGCCGTCGTGCTCTCGCTGTGGTCGTTCCGCCGCCGCGACGTGCCGTGACAGGCGGTCAGTAGCCGCCGCCGGTGTCTGCCGGGGGCGCCCCCTGGACCGCCGACCCGCTGGCGGAGACGGCGTACCACACGCCGCCCGTCTGCTGGCCGTTCACGTCGCCCGCGGAGCTGTCGTCGGCGTAGTAGTACAGCGGGTGCCCCGAGTACGTCGCCTGGGTCGCGCCGTCGTCGCGGGTGATCGTGCCGATCAGCGCGGCATCCACCCCATCGCCGGCAGCCGGCTTGCCCTCGAGCGCCGGCCAGGCGGCGAGACAGGCGGCCTCGCACACGCTCTTGCCGCCGGAGTCGGGCGTGTAGAGGTAGAGCGTCATGCCGGCGCCGTCGGTGAGCACCGGGCCGAGCGAGGTGTCGCTGATCTTGATCGTGGAAGAGTCGGGGCCTGGGCCCCCGTCGTTCGAGTTGTTGCCGCAGCCGGCGAGCCCGACCGCGACTACGGCCGAGAACCCGAGCGCGGCCAGTCGTGTGCTGAACATGTCCTTCTCCCTGGATGGTCGTGCGCCCTCACCGATGAGTACGCCGCGGGGTCGCCACCGGATTTCGCCGGCGAGAAGACCAGGCCCGACGCAATCCCGACCGGCCCCGCCGTCGTACCTTGAAGCGTGGAACCCTTCTCACGCGCCGAGCGCACCGACGACGCGGCCCTGGTCGCCGGCTTCGCGCTCGGCGACGAGGCGGCCGCCGTCGCGTTCGTACGCCGCCACCAGTCGCGCGTCTTCGGGCTGGCCCTGTCGATCACCCGCGACCCGGGCTTGGCCGAGGACGTCTCGCAGGAGGTGTTCGTGCGGGCCTGGCGGGCCGCCGGAAGCTACGACCCCCGACGGGCCTCGCCGCTGACCTGGCTGCTCACGATCACCCGCAACGCCGCGATCGACTCGGTCCGCGCGCGGCGGCCGCTGCCCGTGGTCGACGAGACTCTCGACCGGATGCTCGGCGCGACCCTCGCCGACGACGGGCCCGAGCACGCGGCCCTGGTCTCCGACGAGAGCGCCCGGGCCGTCGACCGGCTGCGGGACCTGCCACCGGAGCAGGCCCGGGCGGTGGTGCTGGCGGTGATCGGCGGCTGCACGGCGGCCGAGATCGGCGAACGCGAGGGGATCCCGCTCGGGACCGCCAAGACCCGGATCCGCGCCGGCCTGCGCCGGCTCCGAGAGGCCAGTAAGGAGGAGCGTCATGCCTGAGCCTCGGCACCTACACCTCGACGAGGACACCCTGGTCGAGCTCGCCCTCGGCACGCTCTCCAGCGACGCCCAGGCCGCCGGTCTCCGGCACCTGGCGGCCTGCCCGGCCTGCCGCAGCGAGTACGACGAGCTGGCCGCCGCCGTCGACGGCACCCTCGTCGCCAGTCCCGCGGTCGCGCCGCCGACCGGCTTCGAGGCCCGGGTCCTGGCCGGCATCGGCGCGGGCCGGACCGACGTGTCGCCGCGCCCGCGGTGGTCGCCGCGTCACTCTCGCCGCCCGTCACGCCGCCCGTCGGCCCGCCCGTCGCTCCGCCCGTCGCTCCGCCCGTCACGGTGGCCGCTCCTGGCCGCGGCCGCGCTCGTGGTCGGCGTGCTGCTCGGCGGCTGGGCCGGCTCGGCGCTGCGGTCGCCGGAACCGGCGTACTCCCCCGCGGCGGGCGCCGTGGCCCTGCGGACGGCCTCGGGCGACGACGTGGGCGAGGTGTTCCCCGGCAAGTACGCCGGCCGCGACGTACTCGTCATGCGCGTCGACGGAGGACCCGGACGGCACTACACCTGCCGGCTGCAACTGGCCGACGGCTCCACGCGGGACGCCGGCGAGTGGAGCCTGCCCGAGTCCGGCTCGGCGGTCTGGATCATCGACGCGCCCGCTGGCGTGACCGGCGTCGAGATGGTCGCCGACTCGGGCACGGTCTGGTCGAGCGCCGAGCTACCCGGCTGACCGGCCGGCGACCCGCCGCTGCACCACTGAGTACGGCGTCGCGTCGGGAAGGGGCTGCCCCTCCCGGACCGCCCGCCCCACACCCACGGCGGCGTCGAGCGCGGCTCGGTAGGGCAGCGAGCCGGTGCTGATCCGGCGGACCCCGAGCTCGGCCAGCCGCTCGATCCCGTACGCCGGCCCCGCCAGCACATTGAGCGGCACCGGCACGGCGTCCGCGACCGCCCGGATCGTCTCGGCGTCCAGCCGGCCAGGGACGAAAACACCGTCGGCGCCCGCAGCCACGTAGGCGGCCGCCCGGGCCAGGGTCGCCGGCAGGTCCTCCTGGCCGAGCCAGAAGGTGTCGATCCGGGCGTTCACGAACAGCTCCGGGCAGCGCTCCTTGACCGCCGCGATCTTGGCGGCGTGCCGGTCCATGTCGACGAGCGCCCCGCCGGTGCTGTCCTCGAGGTTGACGCCGTCGACGCCCGACCCGGAGACACTCAGCCGTTCGACGTAGGCGGCGACCCGGTCCGGGTCGTCGTCGAAACCGTCCTCGACGTCGACCGAGACCCAGCAGGGCAGGTCGGCCAGCGCCCGCGCCAAGGTGTACGTCGCGTCGCGCGTGGCCCGGGTGGCGTCGGCGAGGCCGTGGGAGACCGCGACGCCGAGGCTCGTCGTACCCACCGCGGCGAAGCCGGCGGCCAGCATCGCCAGCGCGGACCCCACGTCCCAGGCGTTGGGGAGCACGAGCGGCCGGTCCCCGTGATGCAGATCCGCGAAGCTCATCGGGAAGCCCTGTCAACAGTCGCCAGCGCCCCGGCCGCCAGCGCCCCGGCGACCAGCTCGCGGGCCAACGCCTCCCCCGGGCAGGCGTGCCGGCCGCGCCCGTACGGCGCGTCGGTGAGGTCGACCTCGACCTCGACTCCGTCCGGGCCGACGCGACGGGTGCTGGGCACCGCGGGCCCGGTCCGGCCGGACTCGGCGAGCGCCAGCATCGCCCGGGTCGCCGCGTGCGCCTGGACCACCACGCAGATCAGGGCGGCGGTCGGCTCGTCGTACTCTCCCCAGGCGCGCACCAGCCGGTCGAGCGCCGCGTCCGCCGCCGGGGTCTGCGGCGCATGAGGCTGGTACGCCGCCGCCACCGCGGCCACATCCCCCACCCGCTCCGACAGCCGCTCGGAGAGGCCGAGCCCGCGCAGCAACGCCACCGTGGGGTCGGGATGCGGCCGCACGACGACACCGGCCAGCACCCGCTCCACCAGCTCGCGGCGCCGGACCCGGTCCGGCCCTTCGCTGAAGCGCACCACCGAGGCGCGCAGCCAGGCCAGCCCGGTCGTGCCCGGACCGGCCGGCGGGACGGGAGGCACGCGATAGCGAAGGTCTTCCAGGACCGAGGTTCCGTTCATGCGCCCAGCCTGTCGGCCGGACGTTGCGGCCGGGCCCGAAGCATCGAGACGACCGAATTGGGTGGCTCCCCCGCCCGGCGTAGAGTTGGCCGACGTGACCCAAGCCCCCGCCGACAACGTCGCAGCCGACGGCAGGAAGCTCCTGCGCCTCGAGGTCCGCAACGCCGAGACCCCGATCGAGCGCAAGCCGGAGTGGATCAAGACCCGGGCGAAGATGGGGCCGGAGTACAAAGCCCTGCAGACCCTGGTGAAGTCCGAGGGGCTGCACACGGTCTGCCAAGAGGCCGGCTGTCCCAACATCTTCGAGTGCTGGGAGGACCGCGAGGCGACGTTCCTCATCGGCGGCGACCAGTGCACCCGCCGCTGCGACTTCTGCCAGATCGACACCGGCAAGCCGCAGCCGCTCGACCGCGACGAGCCGCGACGGGTCGCCGAGTCGGTCCAGAAGATGGAGCTGCGCTACGCCACCATCACCGGCGTCGCCCGCGACGACCTCGAGGACGGCGGTGCCTGGCTGTACGCCGAGACCGTGCGCGCCATCCACGACCTCACTGCTGACAACGAGTGGGGCCCCACCGGCGTCGAGAACCTGATCCCCGACTTCAACGGCAAGCCCGACCTGCTGGCCGAGGTGTTCGATTCGCGGCCCGAGGTGCTGGCGCACAACGTCGAGACCGTGCCGCGGATCTTCAAGCGGATCCGGCCGGCGTTCCGCTACGACCGCTCCCTCGACGTACTCACCCAGGCGCGGGCGTTCGGGCTGGTCACCAAGTCCAACCTGATCCTCGGCATGGGCGAGACCCGCGAGGAGGTCTCGCAGGCCCTCCAGGATCTGTACGACGCCGGCACCGAGCTGGTCACGATCACCCAGTACCTCCGCCCGTCCGTGCGCCACCACCCGGTGGAGCGCTGGGTCAAGCCCGAGGAGTTCGTCGAGCTGGCCGCCGAGGCGGAGGAGATCGGCTTCTCCGGCGTACTCTCGGGTCCGCTGGTGCGTTCGTCGTACCGGGCCGGGCGGCTGTACCGTCAGGCCTTGCAGAACCGGAGCGACTCCGACGCTCTCACCGTCTCCTGAGTAAAGGCAGCCTCACGATGTCGACCCCCGAAGAGCTCGAGAACCTGAGCCGGCGGCAGCAGTTCGTCCAGACCTACAAGATGACGAAGAAGTCCGATCCGCGGATCGGCCTCTGGCTGCTGCTCGCGTTCGTCGTCGCCGCCGCGGTCGGCTTCGCGGTCTTCTACTTCCTGCCCGGCCCCGACCTGATCTTCGCGATCCCGGGTGCGATCGTGTTCGGCATCCTGGCGGCGCTGATCATCTTCAGCCGCCGGGCCCAGAAGGCGGCGTACTCGCAGATGGAGGGGCAGCGCGGCTCGGCCGCCGCCGCCCTCCGGATGCTGCGCAAGGGCTGGAAGACCGACCCGGTGGTGGCCTTCAACAAGCAGCAGGACGTCGTACACCGGGTCATCGGCCCGCCCGGAATCGTGCTGGTCGGCGAGGGCAACGCCAACCGCGTCAAGACGCTGCTCGCCACCGAGCGACGCAAGCACGAGCGGGTGGTCTCCGAGACGCCCGTCCACGAGATCGTGTGCGGCAACGGCGAGGGCGAGGTGCCGCTGAACAAGCTGGCCCGCCACATCACCAAGCTGGGCCGCAAGGTCAAGCCGGGCGAGATGACCGACATCCTCGGCCGGCTCAAGGCGCTCGACGCCAACCGCTCCAACATCCCGCTGCCGAAGGGCCCGGTCCCGACCAGCATGAAGGGCATGCGCGGCAACGTGCGCGGCCGCTGAGCCAGAGCCCTCAAGAGGCCCGTCCACCACCGGTGGCCGGGCCTCTTGGCGTCCTGCGGTGCTGACTACGTTCGGCCACTTCGTCCGGTGTCGCGGATAGGCCAGCGGAGATCCGTCGGATAACGGACGGAAATCAACTACGTTTCCGTCACCTGGCACACGACAGGTACGTATCCGATGGCCTCCTGGTCACCGTCCCCGAGGAAGTTCTCATGCGTATTACTCGCCTTGCAGCCGCCGGTGGCCTCGCCGCCGTCGTCTGCGGTGTCGCCCTGGCGCCCATGCCGGTCGACGCCGCTCCCGCCTCCGTCTCGACCGAGAGCAGCGCCGGTCACGCTCGCGTGCACGGCTTCGGTCTCGACCTCGAGAAGCTGGCCGCCTACCAGGCGTCCCGCACGTCCACCAAGACCACGTTCGGCAAGCCGAAGCCGGTCCACGCGGTCACGACCGCGCCGGCGTCGTACTCGCTGAAGAGCTTCGCCCAGCCTCCGGGCGACCAGGGCCAGGTCGGCTCCTGCGTCGCGTGGGCCACCGGCTACACCGGCATCGGCCTGCTGATGAACGAGCAGGGCATCACCGGCGACCCGATGGCCCCGATGTTCATCTACGCGCAGATCGCCAAGGGCAACGACCAGGGCACCTGGGCCTCCGTCGCCCTGCCCATGGAGCGCGACCAGGGCATCGACACCAAGGCCGACTACTGGCAGGGCGACTTCGACTACACCACCCAGCCCGACGCGGCCGAGCGCGCCAACGCGGCCAACTACAAGATCTCCGGCTACACCGACCTGACCAACTCCGACCGCGTCACCGCGATCAAGGAGGCCGTCGCCTCGGGTCTGCCGGTCGCGATCGGCTTCCGGGTCAAGAGCAGCTTCTACAACCTGAGCCCCACCAACGACATCTACGTGCCCAAGGGCAGGGTCGTGGGCGGTCACGAGGTCACCATCGTCGGCTACGACGCCAACTACGTGACCATCGAGAACAGCTGGGGCTCCGAATGGGGCAACCAGGGCTTCTTCCGGATGTCGTGGTCGACGATCACGAGCCGCGACGTGGACGAGGTCCACTCGATCGGCAAGCTGGTCGCCGGCTGACCTGCTCCGCATAAGGACGGCCGCCCCCGGCTTCTGCGCCGGGGGCGGCCGTTGCGTTTCCTTCGTGCCTGTTCTACTGCGTGGCCCCTGCTACCCGGCCGGCATGTCCTCGACCTGGGAGGCCGGCGGTGCCGTGATCGTCACCGGAGCACCCCAGTCGCTGGCCTCCATCACGACGCTGGCCTGGTCGCCGATCTCGGTGGTCATCCTGCGCATCCGGTACTGGTCGTCCAGCCACACGTCATAGGTGAGTACGTCGGGCAGCGTGGCGCCGGGCGTCGCACCCTCGAGGGACTCCTGCATCGCCGTCGTGTCGGTGGTGACCCGGTAGTGCGTCGTGGCGTCGCCGTCGATGTCCTCGACGCCGACCTTGACCACCTTCTGCAGGCCCTGGCTGAACATCTGCAGCGTCGACTGCGGATCGAACGACGTCATGTCGCCCACGCTGTCGGCCAGCGGGTTGTTGGGGTCGTCGAGGTCGATCTTGAGGAACTTGCCGCTCGAGTCGATCATCGGCATCGCCATGTACATCACCCGGTCGACCATCCGGATCTCGATCACGCCCGCCCCCATCGCCGGCGCCCGCATCTTCAGCGCCATCGCCGGATCATCGCCCGTGTAGTCGGCGACGCCGGTCGCGGTCATGGTCAGGCCCTGGCTCTCGAGCCGCATCGCGATGTGCGCGGTCGTGGAGTGGTCGACCGCCTCGGACACCAGCTTCGTGAACTCCTCGGCGTCGATCTCCTCGCCGTCGGCGGCCTGGGACTCGGCCGAGTCGGGCGAGGCTGGGGTCGTGGCGGACGTCGTACTCGAGGGGTCGTCGCTGGAGGCGCTGTCGTCGGGGCCGCAGGCCACGAGGCCGGCGAGCAGCAGCGGCGTCAGAGCGAGTACGGCGCCACGGCGGCCGGCGAGCGATGTGCGCATAGAAGGAGCCCTCCAGGGAGCCTTGGTGGTGATGCGCCTGCAAATCTAGCCGCCGGACCCAGCCCACCCGGTCGACCCGCGAAACCTGGCTCCTCAGGCCCGGCGGTCAGGCCTGGCTGTCGGGCCTTCGGGTCTTGCCGAGCTCGACCGCGACCGAGCCGGCCGCCATGTCATGCAGCCCGCGACCGTCCGGCCGGAAGACCAGCGGCGGGATCACCAGGGCAACCAGCAGGCTGCGCACCAGCGCGTGCAGCAGGTCGAGGCCGCCGGCGCCGTCCGCGCGTACGACGCGGAGCCGGGTCAGCAGCTTGCCGAACGACCCGCCCGAGAAGGCGGTCAGCACCGTGGACTCGGCGACGAAGACGACGGGCACGTAGAGCGACGCACTGCTGCCCGGCTCGGAGTAGCGGTCCCAGCCGACGAACGCGATCACCACCAGGGTGCAGGCGATCCAGTCGACGAAAAGGGCGAGCAGGCGGCGTAGCCAGGAGGCGGTTTCGGGCACCGGCCCAGGGTAGGCGGTCCAGACACACGGGCTCGCTCGTTGGTCATCTGTTACATGGGCGAAACAAACCAGATACGGTCAAGAAACTGCCCCTGCATACCTTGCGAGTCAGGGCTCTGTGCAATGTCGCACCTGGCCTTCACACCCGCACAGACTTCGGTCCGGCGTACTGCTCGTCGCGGCCATGGAGGAAAGAATGTTCGCAAACAGCGACGAGCTGCTGAAGTACATCAAGGACGAAGGCGTCGAGATGGTCGACGTACGGTTCTGCGACCTTCCCGGCATCATGCAGCACTTCACCGTTCCCGTCTCGTCGTTCGACCAGTCGGTCTTCGATGACGGCGTGAACTTCGACGGTTCCTCGATCCGCGGCTTCCAGGCGATCCACGAGTCGGACATGTCGCTGTTCCCCGACCCGACCACCGCGTACCTCGACCCGTTCCGGTCCGCCAAGACCCTGGTCGTCAACTTCTTCATCCACGACCCGCTCACCGGCGAGGCCTACTCGCGGGACCCCCGCAACATCGCCCGCAAGGCGCAGGCCTACCTCGCCAGCACCGGCATCGGCGACACGGCGTACTTCGCTCCCGAGGCCGAGTTCTACGTGTTCGACTCGGTCCGCTTCGAGACCAAGGTCAACGAGGGCTTCTACCACATCGACTCCGAGGCCGGCGCCTGGAACACCGGCTCCGAGAACGACAACCGCGGCTACAAGGTGCGCTACAAGGGCGGCTACTTCCCCGTCGCGCCGTACGACCACTTCGGAGACCTTCGCGACGAGATCGTGACCGAGCTCGAGGCCGCCGGCCTCCAGGTCGAGCGCGCTCACCACGAGGTCGGCACGGCCGGCCAGGCGGAGATCAACTACAAGTTCGACGAGCTGCTCAAGGCCGCCGACGACGTGATGAAGTTCAAGTACATGGTCAAGAACGTCGCCTGGCGCAACGGCAAGACCGCGACCTTCATGCCGAAGCCGATCTTCGGTGACAACGGCTCGGGCATGCACTGCCACCAGTCGATCTGGAACAACGGCGAGCCGCTGTTCTACGACGAGACCGGGTACGCCGGCCTGTCCGACATGGCGCGCTACTACATCGGCGGCATCCTCAAGCACGCACCGTCGCTGCTGGCCTTCACCAACCCGACGGTGAACTCCTACCACCGTCTGGTCCCGGGCTTCGAGGCTCCGGTCAACCTGGTCTACAGCCAGCGCAACCGCTCCGCCTGCGTCCGGATCCCGATCACGGGCTCCAACCCGAAGGCCAAGCGGATCGAGTTCCGCTGCCCCGACCCGTCGTCGAACCCCTCCCTCGCGTTCTCCGCGATGCTGCTCGCCGGCATCGATGGCATCAAGAACAAGATCGAGCCGCACGAGCCCGTCGACAAGGACCTCTACGAACTGGCGCCGGACGAGCACGCCAACATCCCCACCGTGCCCGGCTCGCTCGACGCGGTGCTCGACTCGCTCGAGGCCGACCACGACTTCCTCCTCGAGGGTGGCGTCTTCACCCCCGACCTGATCGAGACGTGGATCGACT
>DASXRJ010000174.1:0-7136 GCA_036506675.1 Nocardioides sp.
AATGGCCCGATCTTCCCCGAGCTGCTCGAGCTGTTGCCCGACGCGCCTGTGATCGACCGCCTGATCATCGACGCCTGGCAGGATCCCGCCTTCGTCGACGCCGTCCGCGCCACCGGACGCACGAAACTGATCATGGCTGGCGTGACCGCGGACGTCTGCCTGACCTTCCCCGCGATCGGAGCCGCCGGTGCGGGGTTCGACGTGTACGCGGTGATGGACGCCTCGGGAACGGTGAACCAACACGCGTTGCTGGCAGCGATCACCCGGATGAGCCAGGCCGGGGTGAAGATCGCGAACACGAACATGGTCGTCGCGGAGCTCCAGCGTGACTGGTCACTCCCGACGGCGCCGCGGACCGGCGCCCTCTACGCCAGCCGGCTGCCGAACTTCGGATACATGGGAGCGCTGGTGGGCCACACCGCCGGGCGGCTGGCCCCCGTCGACGCCTGAGGAGGCACCAACATGATCGAACTGACCGATATCGCCTACGTCCGGTCCGGCGCCGCCGACCTGGCCGGGGCGGTTGACTTCGCCACCCGCATCGTCGGGCTGGAGCTCGTCGACGGTGGTGAGCCGGGCGTGGCGCACCTGCGCGCGGACGCCCGCCACCACTGCCTCGCCCTCGTCGAGGGGGAGTCGGGCGTGATCGCCACCGGCTTCACGGTGACCGACGAGGACGCCCTCGCCCTGGCCGAGACCGACCTGGAGCAGCGCGGCATCACCGTCACCCGCGGCGACGCCGCGTAGTGCCGGTCGCGGCGGGTACGGGAGTTCATCGGGCTCGACGACCCGTTCGGCAACCGCATCGAGCTCGTCGTGGGCCAGCAGACGCTCGGCCGCCCCGTCGCGTTCTCCCGCCGGGCCGGGATCACGGAGTTCGGACACGTGTGCCTGGACGCCCCCGACGTGCGCGACGCCTACCGGTTCTGGTCAACCACGTTCAACGCCAAGGTGTCGGACTGGATCGGCGACGGCGCCTGCTTGATGCGGATCGACCCGGTGCACCACAAGCTCGCGGTGTTCCAGGCCGACGAGCCGGGCCTGTGCCACATGAACTTCCAGGTCGCCGAGATCGACGACGTCTTCCGCAACTGGCACTTCCTCCTCGACCACGGCGTCACGATCGAGATGGGCCCGGGCCGCCACCCGCAGTCGACCGCGGTCTTCCTCTACTTCCTCGGGCCCGAGGGCTTCACCTACGAGTACTCCTTCGGCGTCCGGCGCATCGAGGACGACGCCGCGTGGACCCCGCGCTACTTCGACCCCGACGAGCTCGGCTCGATCGACATGTGGCTCGGCCCGCACGTCCGCACCGTCTCCCAGCCCCAGCGCGGCCGCCGCCTGCCGGTCAGCGCGTCTTGACAAGGAGCCCTGATGATCTACGTGAGCCACGCCCTCCCCGTGAACGAGCCCGGCCAGCCCCGGGTCACCCGCGACGACCTGTGGCGCGGGCTGGTGGCCAAGGCCGGCAACGCGCTGCCGTTCGTCGCGGCCATGTCGCGCTGCGACGTGCTCGAGCGCCACGGCGAGAACGTCTTCGACCGCGGTATCTCCTTCCGCGGACAGGACTTCGTCGAGCGCATCACGCTCGAGGAGCCACATCGCGTCGTGTTCACCCGGCTGTCCGGGCCGGTGCTGGGCACGATCGCCAACGAGATCGAGGGCGAGGGCGATCTGCTCTCGCTGCGCTTCAGCTTCGCCCTTGTCGTCGAGGGCGTCGAGGGCGGATCGGCCGCCGAGCGCGAGTACGCCGACGGTATGACCGACGACTACCTCAAGGCCGTCGCCTCCACGCTCGACGCGGTGCGCCGCGTCGTGCGCGGCGAGGCCGCCCTCACCTCCTGACCTCCATACCGACCCCGGGAGACACCGATGTCCGACTGGATCACCGACTACTACGCCGACGTCGACGGAATGCGCCTGCAGTCCTACGTCGACCGGCACACCGACGACGCCGAAGTGGTGTTCGGCAACAACCCGCCCGCCGTGGGCAAGCAGGCCATCGGTGAGGCCATCGGCGGCTTCTGGTCGATGATCGGCGGCCTGCGCCACGAGCGGCGCAACCTCTGGTTCGTCGACGACGGCAGGACCGCCGTGCTCGAGGCGCTACTGCACTACACGACCAAGGGCGGCGCCCAGGTCGACGTGCCGTCCGTGTCGATCCTCGACCGCGCGGCGGACGGCCGGGTCTCCTCGCTACGGGTCCACATCGACCTCGCGCCGCTGTTCGAGCGCATCGGGGCCGAGGCCGCACCCCAGGATGTGGCCCCGTGAGCGGCCGCCACGACGGCCGCGTCGCCGTCATCACCGGCGGGGCAGGCGGGATCGGCCGGGCGTACGCGCTGCGGCTGGCGCGCGAGGGCGCCGCGGTCGCGGTGTTGGACCGCGCCGACGCCGCCGACGTGGTCGCGGAGGTGGAGCAGGGCGGCGGCACAGCGATCGCCGTGCGCACCGACCTCACCGACGCCGCATCCGTGGCCGAGGCTCAGAAGGAGATCGCTACCCGGCTCGGCCCCGCGACAGTTCTGGTGAACAACGCCGGCATCTACCCCAACCAGCTGTTCGAGGACATGACCTTCGACGACTGGCGGGCGGTCTTCGCGCTCAACGTGGACGCCCTGTTCCACACGGTGCGGGCCTTCGTGCAGGACATGCGCGCCGCAGGCTGGGGCCGAATCGTGAACATGACGTCGAACTCGGTCAACCTCGTCATCCCCGGGTTCAGCCACTACATCGCAAGCAAGATGGCCGTCATCGGGCTGACCCGCGGCCTTGCCACCGAGCTCGCTGACGCAGGCATCACAGTCAACGCCGTCGCACCCAGCCTGGTGCGCACGGGGACCACGGAGGCCGGACCAGCCGCGTTCTTCGACATCGTCCCGCAGATGCAGGCGATCAAGCGGGTGCAGGTGCCGGAGGACCTCACGGGAACTGTGTCGTTCCTCGTGTCCGACGACGCCGCGTTCGTCACCGGGCAGACTTTTTTCGTCGACGGGGGGCTCGTCCGGTCGTGATCTCCACCCAGGATCCTGCCCGGCGCGGCACGGACGTCGTGCCCGAGCTGGTCGACGCCGTCGTCGAGGCGGCGCGGGTGCTGGCCGCCCTGGGCCTGGTCGACGCGTTCGGGCATGTCTCCGCCCGCGACGGCGATGCCCTGCTCATCACGCCACCGGTGGCGCTCGACCAGGTCGAGGGCGCCGAGCTCGTACTCGTGCCGCTCAAGGCCGCGGACCTCCCGCCCGGGGCGCCGCCGGAAACGTGGCTGCACCTTGCGATCTACCGGGCGCGGCCGGACGTCGCCGCCATCGCCAGGGCCCAGCCCGAGGCCACGTTGGCCGTCGGCGCGTGCCGCACCGAGCTCGCGCCGCTGCACGGGCAGGCCGCCTGGCTGGGCCGGCGGGTCCCGGTGCACCCGGTGCCGAGGCTGCTGCGCACCGCGGAGCTCGCCGCCGCGGCGGCGGCCACCCTGGGCGAGGCCGACGCGATGGTGTTGCGCGGCAACGGCGCCGTGACGACCGGCACCGGTCCCGGCATCGCGGTGGCCCGCATGCACCTGCTCGCGACCGCCTGCCGGGTGCACGCGGCCGCCCGCGACCCCGTCCCGCTCGACGAGGACGACATCACCGCCTGGCGCGCGGCGGCGCCCCCGCTGCTCGCTCGGCTCTGGCTCCATCTCGCCCGCACCCACCAGGGAGGTAACACATGATCACCGGTCTGCACCACTACGCCCTGGCCGTGCCCGGCCTCGACGTCGCCGACGAGTTCCTCCGCGGCTTCGGCCTGGAGACGGCGGCCGAGGGCGGAGGGCTGGTGGCCCGCTGCCCCGGCCGCGACCAGGAGCAGGTCCGTATGGTCGAGGCACCCGCGAAGAAGCTGCATCACGTGGCGTTCACCGCCACCGCTCTCGACCCGCTGCGGGAACGACTGGAGCGGGCCGGGGTGCCCGAGACCGAGGCGCCGGAGGGCGGCACGGACGAGGGGGTGTGGTTCCGCGACCCGGATGGCACGCCCGTCCAGCTGCTGGAGACGCCGCAGGCCAGGCCTCGGGACGTTCCCGAGGTGCTGTTCAACGTCGGCGCCGTCCACCACCGCTTCGACACCCCAGCCTGGCAGGAGGCCGAAGACGTGCTGCCCCGCCGTCTCGGCCACGCGCTCCTGTTCACCGGCCGTCACGAACAGCAGGTGGAGTTCTGGACCAATGTGATGGGCCTCGCGGTCAGCGACCGGATCACCGGCAAGGTCACGTTCCTCAACGTCGGTTCGGGCGACCACCACGTCTTCGGATTCATCACGAGCAGCCACGCCGGGTTCCACCACGGGAGCTACGAGGTGCCGTCGATCGATGCCATCGGCGCGGGGGCCAACCGGATGCACGCCGCAGGCTACTCGCGGGGCTGGGGTTTGGGCCGCCACACGATCGGCTCCAACTTCTTCCACTACACCGCCGACCCGTGGGGCAGCTGGATCGAATGGTTCTCCGACATCGACCAGATCCGCGAGTGCTGGTCGCCGAAGGACTGGGACGTGCCGCCGCACCTGTGGGGCCCGCCGCCCCCGCCGGAGTTCCTCGACAACAAGGAGCCGTCGGCATGAGCACGCCCACCACCGAGCTCGATACGGTCACCGCCCAACGCGTGCAGGTCCTGTGGGACCGCCAGGAGATCAGCGACGTGATGCTGCGCTTCGGCCGCGGCCTGGACCTGCACGACTGGGACCTCTACGCCTCGACCCTGCACGACCCGTTCGAGGTCGACTTCTTCGACCTCACCGGGCGACCGCCCGCCACCACGACGCCTGCTACGTGGGCGCGGTTCGCGGCCGCCTGCCTGCAGCCGTTGCAGGTGGTACACCGCTACACCAACTTCCACATCGACCTCGACGGCGACGAGGCGAGCGGCGTCTTCTACCACGTGTCGCGGCACCGCAGGCCGAACAGGCACGGCCAGGACCAGTACACGCAGTACGGCTGGTACGAGAACCGCTTCCGCCGCACCGGCGAAGGCTGGAAGATCACCGTCCTCAGGCACACGTTCCAATGGTGTGACGGCAACCCGACGCTGATCGACACCAGCGACCCCGCCTGGCAGGCGGTCGCCGACGAGATCTTCGGGGGTGCGGCGTGAAGGGCTTGGCCGGGGCGGGCGCGCTGGTCACCGGCGCGGGATCGGGCATCGGGAAGGCGGCCGCGCTGCTGTTCGCCGAACTCGGTGCGAAGGTCGCGGCGGTGGACGTCGACGCCGAGAAGGCGGCGGCGACCGCGAAGGAGATCGAGGCCGCCGGCGGCGAGGCAGTGGCGATCGCCTGCGACGTCGCCGACGAGGACGCGGTCGCCGCCGCCGTCGCGACGGCGGTCGAGGCGTTCGGCCGACTGAACGTGGCGTTCAACAACGCCGGCACCTTCCATCCCGCCGACGTCGCCGACCTCGACGCCGCCGACTGGCGCCGGGTGATCGAGATCAACCTCACCGGCGTCTTCCACTGCCTCAAACACGAACTGCGGCACATGGAGCCCGCAGGCGGCGGCGCGATCGTCAACACCGCGTCCATCTGGGGCCTGGTCGGGGAGTACCAGCAGGCCGCGTACGTCGCGAGCAAGCACGCCGTCATCGGGCTGACCAAAAGCGTCGCGCTCGACTACGCAACGCGCGGCGTGCGGGTCAACGCGATCGCGCCCGGCGTCATCCGCACCGCGATGACCGCCCAGGTGCCAGACGAGATCGTCGACGGGCTTCTGCAACGCCAGGCGGTGGCCCGCTGGGGCGAACCGCGCGAGGTCGCCGAGGCGGTCGCGTGGCTGTGCAGCGATCTGTCCTCGCTGGTCACCGGCACGGTCCTGATCGTCGACGGAGGCTTCACCGCCCACTGAGCACCCGTACTCAGGAGACCGAGATGACACCGGACGGCTTCACCCACCACACCACCCCCACCACCGCGGGGCGGATCCACTATGTGCGCGGCGGCAGCGGGCCCCTCCTGCTGCTCCTGCATGGCTGGCCGCAGACCTGGTTCGAGTGGCGACGGGTCATGCCGGAGCTGGCCGGGCATTACACGGTGGTCGCCGCCGACTGGCGCGGTGCCGGCTTCTCTGGCCGGCCCGCCGCAGGCTACGACGCCGACGCCATCGCCGCCGAGCTGCGAGAAGTGGTGCGCCCGCTCGCGGCGGACGCGCCGATCACGCTGATCGGGCACGACTGGGGCGCGGTGTTCGCCTACTGCTACGCCGCGCAGTACCGCGATGAGGTCGCGGCACTGGGGATCTTCGAAATGGCGCTGCCCGGGCTCGGGCTCATGGAGCAGGCGTTCGTACCCAAGGCCGGCGGGGACTTCCTGTGGCACCTGCCGTTCCAGTCGGTGCCCGACATCCCCGCCCTGCTCATCCGCGGGCACGAGCCCGAGTACCTGCAGTGGTTCTTCCAGCACTTCGCCTACGACCCCGACGCGATCGCGCCCCCCGACGTCGCGGAGTATGTCCGTGCAATCCGGCAGCCCGGGCCCTGCGCGCCGGCCTCGCGGTCTATGAGGAGTACTTCACGAGCGCCGCGCAGGTCGCACGGCACGCCGAGCAGCCGCTCGACATCCCTGTCGTCGGGTTCGGGGGCGAGGCCTGCCTCGGAGGGCTGACGCTTGCCAGCGTCCAGGCAGTCGCGCCGAAGGCTACGGGCGGGGTGGTGGAGCGCTCCGGCCACTGGATGCCCGAGGAGCGTCCAGACGTCATCGTCGAGCAGGCGCTCATGCTCGCGCGGACGGCGAATGCATGATCTCCGTTCGCGCTGCCAACAACTGCTGTTCGGCGATTACCGCTCCGCCCAAGCGGCGCGAGGGCCTCGGTCAGGTGTTCGGCGCCTACGGCGCCTCCGACAAGCTCAATCGGCTCTGGGAGCGAAGGCTCGCTTTCGCTGCTCTCGCCTCAATCGCTTGTGCCGACGTAGGCCGCGAGGTGCTCGCCGGTGAGGGTGGAGCGGGCACTGACGAGTGCCCGCGGTGTTCCTTCAAAGACGATCCGGCCGCCGTCGTGGCCGGCGCCGGGGCCGAGGTCGATGATCCAGTCGGCGCGCGCCATGACCGCCTGGTGGTGCGCGATGACGATGACCGACTTGCCGGAGTCGACGAGCCGGTCGAGCAGGCCGAGCAGCTGC
>DASXRJ010000175.1:0-10461 GCA_036506675.1 Nocardioides sp.
CCGGCGCGTTCCAGCGGCCCTTGCGCCGCTGGAGGACGAACGCCACCATCGCCGCGAAGACCACCATGGCGGCGACGCTCACGACGGTGAGGACGGTGCTGTTGATGAACGCGACGACCAGGATGTAGTCGCGGGTCCGCAGCACGTCCTTGACGTTCTGGAACAGCTGCCAGTGCTGCGGCCAGGAGAAGTGCACCACGGCCGCGTCCTGCTGGTCCTTGGCGGCCGTGAGCAGGATGAACAGGAACGGCAGCAGGAACACCGCGGTGAAGACGATCAGCGCGATGGCGCTCAGCGGGTAGTTGGGGCGGCGGCTTCTCATGCCTCGGCTCCCTTCCGGTTGAACCACAGGAACAGCGGCACGACGATGCCGGTGACGAGCAGGAACAAGATCACGTTGCCGGCGGTCGACAAGCCGTAGAAGCCGGCCTGGTACTGCTTGTAGATGACCGACGCGATGACGTCGGAGGTGAACCCGGGTCCGCCCTTGGTCGTCGCCCAGATCAGCTCGAACGACCGCAGGCCGCCGATCAGCGACAGGATCAGGACCGACACGGTCGCCGGCCTGGCCAGCGGCAGGACGATGTGGTAGAAGTTCTGCCTGGCGCTGGCGCCGTCGACCCTGGCCGCCTCGAAGTACTCCTGCGGGATCGACAGGATGCCGGCCATGTAGATCACGGTGGCCAGCCCGACACCCTTCCAGACGTCCACCAGCGCTACCGACAGCAGCGCCCACTGCGGGTCGGTGAGCCAGCCGGGCCCGTCGATGCCGATGGCGCCGAGAGCCCCGTTGATGGCGCCCTGCGACGGGTTCATGAGCACCTGGAAGGTGATGCCGACGCCGACCGTGCTGACCAGCACCGGGAAGAAGGCGACCGACCGCATGAAGGCCCGCCCGATGATCCGCGAGGTCAGCAGCATCGCGAGCGCCATCCCGAGCACGACCTTCAGGCCGCAGGTCACGACCGCGTAGAACAAGGTGTGCGTGAGACCCGACACCAGGGCCGGCTCCTGGAAGAACTCCTTGAAGTTGTCGAGGCCGATGAACTTGTGGTCGAACAGCGTCCAGCGGGTGAGGCTGAAGTAGAACGACGTGATCGTCGGCACCAGGAACAGGATCGTGTAGACGACCCCGGCGGGGAGCATGAACCAGTAGGGATACGGGCTCTTGCGACGACGTGGTCCGGTCGCGTCGTTGCGCACCCGGATCGCCGCCGCTGCGGCGTTGGTCTGCAGCGTGTCGGCCATGGCGTCTACCTTTCCGGCCACACCGCCCGGTCCCCGCCCCGCTCTGGACGGGGACCGGGCGCGGTGATTCTGGTTACCAGCCTTCGAGCCCGAGCTGCCGGGCCTGCTTCTGGACGTCCTTGTCGTACAGTGCCGCGCCGTCCTTGGCGGAGCGGATCCCGGATCCCACCTCGACGGTGATCTGCTCCAGCGCCGGGCCCTTGATCGGGGAGAGGAACTCCAGCGCCGGCGTCACCGCGCTCTTCTTGACGTAACCGTCGAGGTCCTTCACGGCGGTCGCCACGTTGCCCGGGAGCGAGCAGCTCTTGACCGCGAACGGCCCGCCCACGGGAGCGACGGTCGCCTGCGCCTCGCAGCCCTTCGCCGACGCCATGAACGCCTGGAACTTCTTGGCCGCGTCGAGCTTGGCGCCCGTCGTCGTCTTCGGGATGTAGATGCCTGACGGCTCCCAGATGGTGGCGCCGGCGTTGGCCGCGTCCGTGCCGGGCATCGCGAAGAAGCCGACGTCGTTCACGTTCTTCGGCGCCACGCCGTAGAGGGCGGGCACCGCGAAGGTGATCATCGGGTACTGCGCGGCCTTGCCGGTGACCACCGCGACCAGGCCGTCGTTGAACTTGGCGGAGGCGAAGTCCTTGTTCAGGTAGCCGGCCTCGTGGACGTCCTCGCCGTGCTGGAAACCCGCGAGGGCGGCCGGAGTGGTGGCGTACTTGGCCTTGTTGGCGGTGTAGTTCTCGGCGAACGACGGGTCGGCCTGGGCGACGTTGTGGAAGTCGGCCAGCACGAAGATCTGCGAGGTCCAGGTGTCACCGAAGGTCTGCTCGACCGCGGTCAGGCCGGCGGCCTTGATCTTGGTGTTGTTGGCCATGAACTGGTCCCACGTCGTGGGGACCTTGAGCCCGAGCCTCGAGTACACCTTGGTGTTGTAGAGCACGCCGCCGCCGGTGACGTTGCCCCAGGGCGAGCCGTAGACGTTGCCGCCTGCCGTCACGACCTGCTTGAAGGTGTCGTCGAGGTCGGCAACCCAGGCTTCGTTCGTGACGGCCGTCAGGTTCTTCTCCGGGCTGATCGCCTGGAACAGGGAGCCGGAGTTGTACTCGAACACGTCGGCCATGTCACCCGTGGACAGCCGCGTCTTGACCAGGTTGTCGCCTTCACCGCCACCGGGACGGGTGTCGACCTTGACGTCGATGTCGGGGTTGGCCGTCTCGAACGCCTTGACCACGGCGGTCGCGGTCTTGACGTTGTTCGGGTCGTTGTTGGTCAGGAACGTGATCTGGGTCTTGCCGCCCGGGGTCGAGTCGCTGGACCCCAGCGAGCCCGCGCTGCAGGCCGACAGGGCCAGTGCGCCGGCGAGCAGTGCCGCAGCAGCGGGCCAGCGGCCGCGTAGCGAGGCGAACGTCATGAGTACCTCCGGTGAGTGGACCGCCCGCCGGGGCGATCGGAGTCGCTGCGCTATGAAACGTTTCATTAGCGAGTAGACAGAACGTAAGTGATGGCCCTCACGGCTGTCAATGGCCCGGGCCCGGCGACTTGTGCCGGCGCCGGTCAGGCCCCGGCGGACCGCCGGGTCGAGGCTCGCGCCACCAGGTCGGGGGTGAACAGGACCTGCTCGTGCCGGTGCTGGGGGTTTTCCGCCTCGTCGAGCAGCAGCCGGGCGGCGGTCAGGCCCAGCTCGCGGCGCGGCTGCCGGATCGAGGTGAGCGGTACGGCGGCCGCCGAGGCGAACTCGATGTCGTCGTACCCCACGATTGCCAGGTCGTCGGGCACACGGAAGCCGAGCGCGACGGACTGCTGGAGCAGCCCCAGGGCGAGCAGGTCGTTGGCGCAGAACGCGGCCGTCGGGCGGCGCGACGCGCGCAGTCCCGCGAGGCGCTCGCCGGCGTGCCGCCCGCCGGCGACGCTCGGAGCCTCGGTGTCCACGCGGATCAGCCGGGTCTCGTCGAGGCCGGCGGCGAGCATGGCCGCCCGGGCCCCGAGCCAGCGCTCGCGCACCTGGCCGAGCGAGTGCGGGCCGCCGACGAACGCGATCGTCTCGTGCCCGAGGTCGAGCAGGTGCTCGGCAGCGAGGCGGCCGCCGAGCTGGTTGTCGACGGCGACCGCGCACAGGTCGTCCTTCGAGGGCATCCGGTCGACGCAGACCACCGGGATGCCGCGCGCGGTCAGCTGCCGCAGGGCGGGGTCGTCCGCGTCGAACGGGGTGACGAGGATCCCGGCGACCCGCTGCTCCTGCAGGCGCATGAGGTACTGGCGCTCGCGGTCCTCGCGGTTGTCGGTGTTGCACAGGAACAGGACGTAGTCCTCGCCGGCCGCACCCTCCTCGGCACCCTTGGCCACGTCGGAGAAGAACGGGTTGGTCGCGTCGAGCACCACGAAGCCGATCGTCTTGCTCCGGCCCGCCCGCAGGTGCCGCGCCGCCTCGTTGCGGACGAACCCCAGCTGCCGCATGGCGTGCTCGACCCGCTGCCGCGTCGCCTCGCTGACGCGGTCGGGGCGGTTCAGCACGTTGGAGACCGTGCCCAGCGACACGCCGGCGGCCCGGGCCACATCCTTCACGCTGACCATCGGTGCACCTCTCGACGAGGACGGACGAACCGGCACGGGACGCGCCGTGTTCCGGGGAAATCTTGACCCACTTCCGCAAGGTCTTCTTGACCCTGCGCGAGTGTGTCGCCTACTGTGACATTGATTGTAACGTTTCAACAGCTCGCGCGCTCTTCAGGAGTGACACTCATGACAACCTTCGCCGCCATCGCCCGTCCGCTGGAGCCCCTCGCCGTGGAGGTCCCGTCGTGGGCGTACGGCAACTCCGGCACCCGCTTCAAGGTCTTCGGCTCGCCGGGCACGCCGCGCACGGTGGAGGAGAAGATCGCCGACGCCGCCACGGTGCACCGGTTCACCGGCCTGGCGCCGAGCGTGGCGCTGCACATCCCCTGGGACCTGGTCGACGACTTCGGCAAGCTGCGGGCGTACGCCGAGGACCTGGGCGTGCGCCTGGGCACGATCAACAGCAACACGTTCCAGGACGACGACTACAAGCTGGGCAGCCTCACGCATGCCGATCCCGACGTCCGGGCGAAGGCGGTCAGGCACAACCTCGACTGCATCGAGGTGATGAACCAGACAGGGTCGCGCGACCTGAAGATCTGGCTCGCGGACGGCAGCAACTACCCCGGGCAGGCCGATATGCGTGCCCGGCAGGAGTGGCTGGCCGAGGGGCTCGCCACGATCTACGCGCAGCTCGGCGACGACCAGCGGCTGGTGCTGGAGTACAAGTTCTTCGAGCCGGCGTTCTACCACACCGACGTCCCCGACTGGGGCACGTCGTACGTGCACTGCGCGGCGCTGGGGGAGAAGGCGGTCGTCTGCCTGGACACCGGCCACCACGCGCCCGGCACGAACATCGAGTTCATCGTGGCCCAGCTGCTGCGGCTCGGGAAGCTCGGGTCGTTCGACTTCAACAGCCGGTTCTACGCCGACGACGACCTCATGGTCGGAGCGGCCGACCCGTTCCAGCTGTTCCGGATCCTGGTCGAGGTGGTGCGCGGCGGCGGCTACGGCACCGGCGGCGACGTCGCCTTCATGCTCGACCAGTGCCACAACATCGAGAAAAAGATCCCCGGGCAGATCCGCTCCGTGCTCAACGTGCAGGAGATGACCGCACGGGCCCTCCTGCTCGACACCGAGGCTCTCGACCGGGCCCGCCGCGGCGGGGACGTGCTGGCGGCCAACGAGATCTTCATGGACGCGTTCTACACCGACGTACGACGTGACCTGGCCGGCTGGCGCGAGGAGCGCGGGCTGCCGGCCGACCCGGTGGCGGCCTACCGGGCCAGCGGGTACCAGGAGCAGATCGAGGCGGACCGCGTCGGCGGCGCCCAGGCAGGATGGAGCTGACCGCCATGACCAACCCCGTCGTCGAGGCGCTGCTCGGCCGGTCGAACCGGCTCGGCGCCGATCCGAGGAACACCAACTACGCCGGCGGCAACACCTCCGCCAAGGGCACCGGGACCGACCCGGTCACCGGCGAGGACGTCGAGCTGGTCTGGGTCAAGGGCTCCGGTGGCGACCTCGGCACGCTCACCGAGAGCGGGCTCGCCGTGCTGCGGCTCGACCGGCTGCGCTCCCTCGCCGGCGTCTACCCCGGGGTCGAGCGCGAGGACGAGATGGTCGCGGCGTTCGACTACTGCCTGCACGGCAAGGGCGGAGCGGCCCCGTCGATCGACACCGCCATGCACGGGCTCGTGGACGCCCCGCACGTCGACCACCTCCACCCGGACTCCGGCATAGCGATCGCCACGGCGGCCGCGGGCGAGCAGCTGACCAAGGAGATCTTCGGCGAGAAGGTCGTGTGGGTGCCGTGGCGCCGGCCGGGGTTCCAGCTCGGCCTCGACATCGCGGCGATCCGGCAGGCGAGCCCGCAGGCGGTCGGCTGCATCCTCGGCGGTCACGGGATCACCGCCTGGGGCGAGACGAGCGAGGACGCGGAGCGCAACTCGCTGTGGATCATCGACACCGCCGCGCGGTACATCGAGCAGCACTCCGAGCCGGAGCCGTTCGGCCCCGTTCTCGACGGGTACGACGCCCTGCCGCCGGCCGAGCGGCGCGCGAAGGCCGCGGCCCTGGCGCCGGCGATCCGGTCGATCGCGTCGCAGGACCGGGCGATGGTCGGCCACTACACCGACAGCGACGTGGTGCTGGAGTTCCTCGCGCGTGCCGAGCACCCGCGCCTCGCGGCCCTGGGCACGAGCTGCCCGGACCACTTCCTGCGCACGAAGGTGAAGCCGCTGGTCCTGGACCTGCCGGCCACCGCGAGTGTCGAGGAGTCGGTCGCCCGGCTGCGCGAGCTGCACGCGGCGTACCGGGAGGAGTACCAGGCCTACTACGACCGGCACGCGACCCCGGACAGCCCGCCGATCCGCGGCGCGGACCCGCTGATCGTGCTGGTGCCGGGTGTCGGCATGTTCAGCTTCGGCAAGGACAAGCAGACCGCGCGGGTCGCGGGCGAGTTCTACGTCAACGCGATCAACGTGATGCGCGGCGCCGAGGGCCTGTCGTCGTACCGGCCGATCGACGAGGCGGAGAAGTTCCGCATCGAGTACTGGGCCCTGGAGGAGGCGAAGCTACGGCGGATGCCGAAGCCGAAGCCGCTCGAGTCGCGGATCGCGCTCGTGACCGGCGCCGCCTCCGGGATCGGCAAGGCGATCGCGCACCGGTTCGCCGCCGAGGGCGCGTGCGTCGTCGTCGCGGACCTCGACCTGGACAAGGCGCGGGCCGCCGCGGCCGAGATCGGCGGCACCGACGTCGCGGTCGGCGTCCGGGTCGACGTCAGCGACGAGGCCGCGGTCGAGGCCGCGGTCGACGCGGCCCTGCTCGCGTTCGGGGGTCTCGACCTCGTGGTCAACAACGCCGGTCTCTCCCTGTCCAAAGCACTGCTCGAGACGACCGTCGCCGACTGGGACCTGCAGCACGACGTGATGGCCAAGGGGTCCTTCCTGGTCTCGCGGGCGGCGGCCAGGGCGATGATCGAGCAGCGGCTGGGTGGCGACATCGTCTACATCTCGAGCAAGAACTCGGTCTTCGCCGGCCCGAACAACATCGCCTACTCCGCCACCAAGGCCGACCAGGCCCACCAGGTCCGCCTGTTGGCCGCGGAACTGGGCGAATACGGCATCCGCGTCAACGGCATCAACCCCGACGGCGTGGTCCGCGGCTCCGGGATCTTCGCCGGCGGCTGGGGCGCCAACCGGGCCGCGGTCTACGGCGTGGAGGAGAAGGACCTCGGCACGTTCTACGCGCAGCGCACACTGCTCAAGCGGGAGGTCCTCCCCGAGCACGTCGCCGATGCGGCCTACGCGCTCGTCGGCCCGGACCTCACCCAGACCACGGGCCTGCACATCCCGGTCGACGCGGGCGTCGCCGCCGCGTTTCTCAGGTGACGCCGTGACGGTCCACGTCGCAGCGGTCGACCTCGGTGCGTCGAGCGGCAGGGTGATCGTCGGCGAGGTGGGCCGTGGCGTGCTCCGCACGGAGGCGGTCGCGCGGTTCCCCAACGACCCGGTGCGCTTACCGGACGGCCTGCACTGGAACATCGCCGAGCTGTACCAGCGTGCGCTGGAGGGTCTCGCCCGGGCGGCGCGCGAGGCCTCCGGGGACCTGGCGAGTGTCGCGATCGACGCCTGGGCGGTGGACTACGGCCTGCTGCGCGACGGCCGGCTGCTCGGCCTGCCGTTCCACTACCGCGACGAGCAGCGGGTCGCCGGCGTGGACCTGGTGCACCGGGTCGTGCCGCGGCGCGAGCTGTACCGGCGTACGGGGTTGCAGTTCCTGCCGTTCAACACGGTGTACCAGCTCGCCGCCGACCCGTGGGTGGCCTGCGCGGATCAGCTGCTGCTCGTCCCCGACCTGCTGGCCTACTGGCTGACCGGCCAGGCGGTCACCGAGCGCACGAACGCCTCGACCACCGGCATGCTCGACGTGCACTCCGGGACCTGGGACGACGAGCTCGTCGAACGCCTGGGCGTGCGTCGAGGTCTCCTCGGCCGGCTCGTGGACCCGGGCGAGGTCATCGGCAGCCTGCTACCTGCTCCGGCCGAGCGCGTCGGGGTCCCCGGGCTCGCCGTGACCGCCGTCGGGTCGCATGACACGGCGTCCGCTGTCGTCGGCGTCCCGATCCAGACCGACGACGCGGCTTACATCTCGTGCGGGACCTGGGGGCTGGTGGGCGTCGAGCTCGACAAGCCCGTCGTCACCGAGGCCGGCCGCGCCGCCAACTTCACGAACGAAGGCGGGGTCGACGGACGGATCCGCTACCTCACGAACGTCATGGGCCTCTGGCTGCTCAGCGAGAGCCTGCGCAGCTGGGAGCGCTCGGGTCCGGCCGTCGCGCTCGACGAGCTGCTCCAGGCGGCCACGTCGCTCCCGGCGACCACGTCGGTGTTCGACGTCCAGGACGCGGTCTTCCTCGCGCCCGGCGACATACCCGCCCGCATCGCCCGCTGGTACGACGAGGCCGGCCTCGCTGCGCCGTCGTCCCGGCCGGCTGTCGTGCGGGCCATCGTCGACAGCCTCGCGCAGGCGTTCGCCGACGCCCTGGACCGGGCCGAGGAACTGTCCGGGCACGCCATCCGCGTCGTACACCTGGTGGGCGGAGGAGCACTCAACCGGTTGCTGTGCCAGGCGACCGCCGACCGATGTGGGCGACCCGTGCTGGCCGGCCCGGTGGAGGCGACGGCGATCGGCAACGTCGTGGTCCAGGGGCGCTCCGCCGGCGCGCTGTCCGGTGATCTCGAGTCGCTGCGCCGCCTGGTCGCCGACACCGCGCAGATCGTCAGGTACACGCCCCGGCCGGCGTCGGTCAGAAACCGTCGGTGAACAGCGCAGTGGCAGTGCCGCTCATGCGCGATGAGCGGCACTGCCGTCGGCTGCTGATCAGAGGGTCAGTGTCCAGGTGTCGATGAGGTACCACCCGAGCAGGCGCCGGTGTTGCAGGCGGTGAGCCAGTCGTCGAAGTCGGCGTCGTAGCGGTTGCCGATGGTGGTGTTGTAGTAGTCGTACCCGCCCTGGTAGTCGCCGGTGCGGAACTTGGCCAGCATGTTCTGGATGTCGTCGGGGTGCCGCTCGACCATGTACCGCACGGCGAGGTAGCCCCAGGCGTAGATCCGGGTGGTGTCGCTGTTCTCGTAGGTGGTCTGCCACAGAGTGCTCAGGTCGTAGGTGTGCTTGCCGGCCTCCTGGATGGCGTCGGTGTTCTCGACCTTGCGGTAGCTGTAGGAGACGAACTCGGCCAGGCCCTCGACCCACCAGATGTCGGGCACCACCTGCCCGGCCGCGAAGTCGCCGGACATGTCGTAGCGGCCGTCGAGGTAGTGGGTGTACTCGTGGTTGAGGTTCCAGACCCGGGCGGGGAAGCCGTCGTCCTCGGGCTTCTGGTAGGCGACGAACCGGGCCTGGTTGGCTGGGTCGGCGGGGTCGCCCTCCAGGTACATGCCGCCATTGTTGGTGTCGTTACCGAAGATCACGCTGCTGTAGGTGGCGTAGTCGGTCTTGCTGGCCCAGACATCGATCTCGATGTTCGTGTTGTGGTCGTCGGCGACCGGGCCGCTGTCCTTGACCAGGTTGTGGAAGTAGGCATCCTGATTGACGACACTGGTACACGCCGCGGCGAGATCGGCGTCCGTCATCGACTGGACCCGGAAGGTGTGGCCGTCGTCGCACTTGTGCGTGGTCGGCAGCGAGGCGTCCTTGAGCTTCTCGGGCAGGTCGCAGACCCCGTAGTCGGCACAGTTGTCCTTGTCGAACTCGTTGGCCATCTCGGCGACGCCCACCCATAACGGCGCGGTTTTCCCCGTCATCTCCGATGCGCTGAGCATGCCCTTCGCCAGCGGCCGTACTTTCGCCTGGAGCTCGGGGTGCTGGACGAAGCGCGCCATTTCCCGGCCGGCGTTGGAGTCCAGGAACGAGTTCTCGGTTCCCAGCAGGTCCAGGTGCTTGTGAGCGAAAGCGTCCAGCGTGTCGATGATGCTGGGGTCGGCGGTGACCGCGGTGACGAATTCCGGGTTTTGGTGCCCGCGCCAGAGCGGGGTGTAGACATTGTTGACCGCAGTGACCATGTAGTAGTACTGGTCATAGGAGCTGTCGTATGCGTCGAGCATTCGCTTGTACGTGCTCAGATACCGGTGCTGCTCGTCCGCGCTGTCGGTGAGGGTGATCACCTCCGAGACGATGGCGCCGTTCCCGTCGTTGACGTCCATGAAGTGCGAGCTCTCGACGAACTTGTCCAGGCCACCCTCGATAGCGGTCGCAAGCGCGGGGCCGTACTCGCCGACATCGTCCGGGTGGTTGAACTGGACGTAGTAGCCGGCCCGCAGGAACAGCACGAGCTGCTGGACGCTGGTCGAGTTGTCGCCGGGGTAGCCGGCTGCCGCGCTGCTGAACGCGTCGGCGACGGTGACCATCTGCGACTCGCGGAAGACGTTGCCGGCGTCGGTGCCGGTCACACCGAACAGAACGCTGTTGATGCAGTCGGTGGTCGACGCCTTCACGAACGTCACCAGGTCGTCGCCGGTCCTGGAGCCGAAGTCCGCCGCGGTGCACGATGCCGACAGGGCCGCGGTCTTCTTGTGCTGCTTCGGGGCCGGTCGCCTGGGGCCGATCTGCGTGGGCGTCAGGCGTTCGCCCTGACGGTCCACGTCAGCTGAACTGGCAGGGGCGTCC
>DASXRJ010000176.1:0-1612 GCA_036506675.1 Nocardioides sp.
GTCGTTGGCCGCACCGCGGCTGGGGGGTCAGCGAGGGGTGAGGACGCAGAACTCGTTGCCCACGGGGTCGGCCATCACCACCCACGACACGTCGTCGCCTTGGCCGATGTCGATCGGCTCGGCGCCGTCGGCGCGGAGGCGTGTGACCTCGGCGCTGTGGTCGTCGTCGGGGAGGGGTGCGACGTCGAGGTGCACCCGCAGCTTGGCGGTCTTGGGCTCGGTGACGCGGTGCAGGTCGAGGTAGGGGCCGCCGCCTCGGTCGTCGCGGAGCCAGACGCCTTGGTCGTGGTGCCCGAGCACCGGCCACCCGGTCGCCGCGGCCCAGAACGGAGCGATCGCCTCGGGGTCCGCGCAGTCGAACACGACCGCGGCCACCGGCCCGATCCCGGCGAACGCCGACGCGGGGTCCTTGCCAACCGAACCGAGATGGCTGACCACGCAGAACTCGTTGCCTTCGGGGTCGGCCATCACCACCCACGACACGTCATCGGGCTGGCCGATATCGACCTGCCGGGCTCCCAGCCCCTCCAGCCGCGCGACCAGCGCCGCCTGGTGCTCGTCCGAGGTCGAGGCGACATCGAGGTGCACGCGGTTCTTGGACGTCTTCGGCTCAGGAACCGGCACAAACACGAGCGGCAACTGGCCGGCCTGGGCTGGGTCACTGTCGGGGGGTTCGATCACCACCTCGGCGGGCTCCTCGAACGTGACCGGCCACTCCAGCGCGGCCGACCAGAACCGGGCCAGCCCGCCGGGGTCGGCGGCGTCGACGACGAGATGGACCAGACGGGTCGGCATCGGCCCCACGATCGCAGCTCCAAACATCTCCGACAAGCGGCGACGCTCAACCAGGCTCGTCGCCACGTCCCCACCTGGGGATCAGGTCGTCGCCGATGCAAGCGCGCCCGCCGGGCCGTCGTCGACCAGAAACTCGACAGTGACGCGCCTGTCGAGAGCCTTGCCGTGAGTGCCGGCCGGGTACAGCGTCACCCGCGTGCGAACAAGAGCGCCTGGCGCCTCTCGTCGAGGGTCAGGTTCGGCCACGCGGTCGGCAACGCCGAAGGTCCACCGCGTGCTCGACCGCGGCGGGCAAGCCGGCCAGACGGACGTTCAGGCGGGCCTGCTGCTCATCGAGAACCTCGGGGGCCGCACCCCACTCCTTCGAGCTTGTTCGCCGAGGGCGACCACCACGCGTCGGCGGTACTTGCCGGACTGGACCCCCACGCCCGCAAGAACGCCGACACAACTGCGCCAACCACCTGCGCAACAAGCGCCCGCATCTGGACTACCCCAACCGCTGTACCGAGGCTGGCCGATCGCCGCCGACGTCGTCGAGGGTGCCTGCCGCCACCTCGTCAAAGACCTTCGGCAGGCCGCACCCAAATCAATACTTCCGGTCATAGCCTGGCCGTTCAGCCTGCCTTCAGGCATCGCGCCGACAATGGAGGCATGCGCATCCTGGTGGTGGACGACGAGGCGGCGGTCCGCGAGTCGCTGGAGCGGAGCCTGCGCTTCGAGGGCTACCAGGTGGTGGTGGCCGCCGACGGCGCCGAGGCGCTGGAGCGGGTGCGCGACGACCGCCCCGACGCGGTCGTGCTCGACGTGCTCATGCCGC
>DASXRJ010000177.1:0-5313 GCA_036506675.1 Nocardioides sp.
CGGTCCAACGCCAGGTCGGCATGCGACTCACCCATCACCCACAGCACCAGCTGCCGGGTCTCGGCGTTCTGCTCGATCCGCAGCGACGGGTCCTCGGCGGCCAGCCGGGTCAGCGCCTGAGAGAGCTTGTCGTCGTCGGACTTGGTGGCCGCCTCGATCGCCACCGGCAGCAGCGGCAGCGGCATGCTCCATGGCCGCAGCACCAGCGGCTGGTCGACCGACGAGAGCGTGTCGCCGGTCTCCGCGCGCGACAGCCGGCCGATCGCGGCGATGTCGCCCGCCACCACCCGCTTGGCCGGCACCTGCTGTCGCCCGAACGGATAGGTCAGCTGTCCCACCCGCTCGTCGTCGTCGTGGTCCTCGTGGCCCGCACCGTCGCCGAAGAAGGCCGCGAAGTGGCCCGACACGTGCACCGGCGCGTCGGCGTCGAGGGTGCCCGAGAAGACCCGGGCCAGGCTGACGCGACCGACGTACGGGTCGCTGGTGGTCTTCACGATCTCCGCCACGAGTACGCCGTCCGGGTCGCAGGTCAGCGGCTCGGCCGGCACGCCGGCCACCGTGAACACCTCCGGACTCGGGTGCTCCATCGGCGACGGGAAGGCCCGCACGACCAGGTCGAGCAGCTCCACGCAGCCGACGCCCGACGACGAGCAGACCGGCAGCACCGGGAACAGCGAGGCCCGGGCGACCGCGCGTTCGAGGTCGTCGATGAGCGTCTGCTCGGCGATCTCCTCGCCGGAGAGGTAGCGGTCCATCAACCCCTCGTCCTCGGACTCCTCGATCACGCCCTCGATCAGCGTGCCGCGACGCTCGGCCGCGGCATCGGCGTACTCGGAAGCGGGCGAGCCGCCCAGGGGTACGCCGGCCCGGATGTGACCGTGATGGTGGTCGTAGTACAGCCCGTCGAGCAGCCCGACCAGCCCCACGACCTCGGTCCCCTCGGTCACCGGCAGGAACAGCGGCAGCACCTTGTCGCCGAACGCCTCCTGCGCCTGCGCGAGTACGCCGTCGTAGTCGGCCCGGGCGTGGTCGAGCTTGGTGATCACCACGGCCCGCGGCATGCCGACGTCCGCGCACTCCCGCCACAGCTGGGCCACCGCGTGGTCGATTCCCTCGTTGGCCGCGACGACGAAGAGCGCGCAGTCCGCAGCCCGCAGGCCGGCTCGCAGCTCACCCACGAAGTCGGCATAGCCGGGGGTGTCGATCAGGTTGATCTTGGTCTCGCCGTGGACCACCGGCGCGACCGCCAGCGACATCGACCGGCCGTGCGCCTGCTCGGCCTCCTCGTGGTCGCAGATCGTCGTACCTTCCGCGACCGTGCCGGCCCGGGTCACCGCCCCGCCGGCCACCAGCAACGTCTCCGCGAGGGTCGTCTTGCCCGACGCGCTCGGCCCGACCAGGACGACGTTGCGAATCCGGTCGGGCCCCGTCGCCGCGAGGTCCTGCCCACCCGCTCCCCGGGCTGTCCGTGGTGTCTTCTCTGCCATAACAACAACCAACCCCGATCCGCGCGCGAGCACAAGGGGTTGGGCGGGTGGGGACCGCTCTGGGGAACCCCGGTCTTGTCCGGCTGTCATCCCGGGCGGGTCCGGGCGTGAACGACGGCCGGACCGGGAAGACTGTCGCCATGACGACCGTCGCCCACAAGACCGCCGCCACCCTGCTCCGCACACTGGCCTGCCTGACCTGCCTGCCGATGTTGTTGGCCGGCTGCGACAGCGCGGAGGACCCGGATCCGGGCCCCACCTCAGCCACCCCGATCCGCGCGTTCACGGCCGACCTCGGCGACATCACGATCCACTGGCGCGACCACGAGCCGGCGTACACCTCGAGTCCGGAGGACCGCAACGACCACGTGTGGAGCTCCGACAACCCGTCGTGCGCGTACGCCGAGGTGCATTCGGCCGGTCACGTGCTCGGAACCAACGACCAGGTGTGCGACCAGTACGGCGAGCCCACCCGCTGGGCCGGCCCCGACTCGCGGGTCGTCTTCACGGTGCCGCTCGGCGACGTCCGTCGCGCGGAGGGCGAGTGGAGCCGGTGCACCAACTCCTGCCCCGGCTACATCCAGCAGTACGCCGTCTACTCCGTCACCTTCCTCGACCCGGCCAAGGGCGGCCCGACGACCCTCTACCTGGTCCAGAACGTCGACGAGGACGACGAGCCCGACGACGCCGCGGCCAAGGCGTTCCTGACCGAGGTGAACGTGACGAACTAGGCAGCGCCAGGAGGGTTACTCCTCGGTACGATCGGTCCATGAAGCGCACGATCTACGACGCCGACCACGAGTCCTTCCGCAGCTCGGTCCGGGAGTTCCTCAACCGTGAGGTGCGGCCGCACGCCGAGGACCACATCGCGGCGAAGTCGCTGCCGCGGGAGTTCTGGCTCGAGGCCGGCAAGCAGGGCTTCCTGGGTCTCGAGATCCCCGAGGAGTACGACGGTTCCGGGGCCGGTGACTACCGCTTCAACGCCGTCCTGATGGAGGAGCTGGCCAAGGTCAACGCCGCGCTGCCGACCTGTGTCGGGATCCACGCCGACATCACCGCGCCGTACCTCGTCGAGCTCGGCACCGAGGAGCAGAAGAAGCGCTGGCTGCCCGGCGTCGCCTCGGGCGAGATCCTGCTGGCGATCGGCATGACCGAGCCGTCCGGTGGGTCCGATCTGGCCGCGCTCAAGACGACCGCCGTACGCGACGGCGACGAGTGGGTCATCAACGGCTCGAAGACCTTCATCACCAACGGCTACAGCTGCGACCTCGTGATCGCGGCCGCCCGCACGACGCCGGGCAAGGGCGCTCGCGGCATCACCCTCTTCGCCATCGAGGCGACCAAGGAGGGCTTCAGCCGCGGCCGCAAGCTCGACAAGGTCGGCATGGAGGAGTCGGACACCTCGGAGCTCTTCTTCGAGAACGTGCGCGTCACCGACGCCGAGATCATCGGCGAGCTCGACAACGGCTTCATCCACATGATGCAGAAGCTGCCGCAGGAGCGGCTGGGCTGCGCCGTGTCCAACACCGCGCACGCGAAGCAGATCCTCACCGAGACGCTGGAGTACACCAAGGACCGCAAGGCGTTCGGCCAGTCCATCGGCTCCTTCCAGCACAACAAGTTCCTGCTCGCCGAGCTCTTCACCCAGGTCGAGGTGTGCGAGGCCTACATGGACCGGTGCGTCGAGGCGCACGCCGCCAAGGAGCTGTCCTCGGTCGATGCCGCCAAGGCGAAGTGGTGGTCGTCGCAGGTGCAGAGCGAGGTGCTCGACCACTGCGTGCAACTGTACGGCGGCTACGGCTTCATGAACGAGTACCGCGTCGCCCGCGCCTGGCGCGACGCCCGGGTCACCAAGATCTGGGCGGGCTCCAACGAGATCATGAAGGAGCTGATCGGGCGCGACCTGGGGCTGTGACGGGTGGGGTGTCAGTTTCCCCGGATATCCGGGGAAACTGACGGTTGTCAGGGACTGCAACCCCTGACAAGCGCAAGTTTCCCCGGATAACCGGGGAAACCGACGGTTGTCAGGGAATTGCACCTGACAAGCCCCACGCCCTCCTGACACCCTCGCCCGCATGAGGCTGTTCAGCGCGATCACCCCGCCCGACCACGTGATCGAGCATCTCGACGAGTTCCTGTCCGTACGCCGTGAAGCTGGCGACTTCCGCTGGACCACGACCGATCAGTGGCATCTCACCCTCGCCTTCATGCCGAACGTTGCCGACCGGCACCTCGACGACCTGGTCGAACGACTCCAGCGGGCCGGCCACAAGCGACACCCGTTCGAGCTCTCCGTCGGGGGTGGGGGAGCGTTCCCCAACGTGGCCCGCGCCAAGGTCCTGTACGCCGCCGTACCCGATGTCGTCGAGCTCGGCCGTCTCGCCACCGGGGCCCGGGCCGCCGCGACCAGGGCCGGCACCGAGGTCGACGGCGGCAAGTTCCGCGCCCATCTGACCCTGGCTCGGCTCGGCCAGCCGCAGGAGCTGACCAGCTGGGTCCGGCTGCTCGACGCGTACCAAGGACCCGCCTGGCAGGTGGACGAGTTCGCGCTGATCGAGAGCCATCTGGGCGAGGGCCCACGCAAGCGTCCGCGTTATGAGGTGTTGGACACGTTCCCGTTCGGCTGACGGACAAAGCAACGCCGGGGAAACATCAATCCCGATATGGTCGAATCATGCCTTTCCTGCTGCGGGTCGAGCTCCCGGACATCCCCGGATCCCTCGGCCGCGTGGCCACGGCCATCGGTGAGGCGGGCGGTGACATCGAGGCGATCGAGATCGTCGAGCACCGCGCGGACGGTGCGGCGGTCGACGACGTACTCCTCGAGACCACGCCCGGCACCATGCCCGACTCCATCGTTTCCGCCTGCAACTCGCTCGACGGCGTCAAGGTCGTGTGGATCAGCCGGTACGCCGCCGGCGGCAATCTCTTCCTCGACCTCGAGGTCGTCGAGGAGCTGACCGCCTACCCGGCCGAGGCGCTCGAGCGGCTGATCGGGTTGCTGCCCGCGACCTTCCGGGCCGACTGGGCGATGCGGGTCGGCAAGGACGGCGCCGTCCTCCGCACCAACGCCGCACCCAACCACTTCGGCTGGACCGAGGTCGAGAGAGCGACCCGGCTCCCGAGCGTCGACGACAACCTGCTCGCGGCGGTACCAGTGACCTCGGACGAGTTCGTGGTGATCGCCCGCCGCGGTGGCCCCGACATCCTCGACTCCGAGCTGGCCCGGCTCGGCCACCTGGTCGGCCTCGCCAAGACGATCGCCGGCGGCTGACGCTGCCTCGCGGAAAGGGTCCCGGGACGTCATACGCCCCGAGCCGTAGAGGGCTCTCTCCGCATGACGTCCCAGCCGCCCCCGCATGACGTCCCGGCGGCCCCGCCCGCATGACGTCCCGGCGGCCCCGCCCGCATGACGTCCCGGCGGCCCCGGGCGCATGACGTCCCGGCGGCCCCGGGCGCATGACGTCCCGGCGGCTCCACCCGCATGACGTCCCAGCCGCCCCCGCCGCGGTCAGCTCCCGGTGAGCTCCCGCAGGGCGTCGATCAGCCGGTCGACGTGCTCCTCGGTGGTGCCGAGACCGATGCTGGCGCGGACCGCCGTACCCTCTCCTGAACCGCAGCCGCCATCGCCAGAACCGCCCGACCCGACAGACCCGCCCGACCCGCCCGACCCGCCCGACCCGCCCGACCTGCCTGACCTGCCTGACGTACCTGACCTGTCTGGCCCGTGCGTAACATCCTGGTCATCGGCGGAGGTCCGGCCGGCACGTTCGCGGCCATTGCGGCCAAGAAGCAGGACCCGTCGGCCGCCGTCACGCTTCTGACC
>DASXRJ010000178.1:0-9641 GCA_036506675.1 Nocardioides sp.
ACGTGGGCGAGGTCGGTGAGCCCGCCGTGATCGAGGGGGTGCCGGGCAGGTGGCGGGTCGAGCCGTCGCTGCTCGACCGTCCCTTCTCGGGCCGGGCGGCGCTGCTGTCGCCGCTCGACCGGCTGGTCTTCGACCGCAAGCGGATGGCGGAGCTCTTCGAGTTCGACTACCAGCTCGAGATGTACAAGCCCGCGGCCAAGCGCCGGTGGGGCTACTTCGCGCTCCCGATCCTGTACGGCGACCGGCTGGTCGGGAAGCTCGACGCCACCGCCGACCACCCGGCCGGCGAGCTCATCGTGCACGCGATCCACGAGGACGAGCCGTTCGCCGCCGACGTGCGCGACGCCGTACACGCCGAGATCGAGGACCTCGCCGACTGGCTGGCCCTCGACCTGGTGCTGCCCGACCGCGCCTGACGCCGGCTCAGCGCGGAGCTAGCTCACGCCCATGACGACCACGCTGTAGTTGTCGGGCGCGCCGGCGTCCTCGACCGCGGCCGCGACGTCGGCGGCGACGCGGTCGAGGTCGGCGTCGGCTCGCAAGAGATCGGCAAGCGTCTCGGGCGGCACCACGGCGTGTACGCCGTCGGTGGTCAGCACGAAGCGGTCCCCCGCCTGGACGTTGGTCTCGGCCAGGTCCGCCTCACCCCGCCCGTCGGTCAGTGCGCGGTTGAGGAGGTTGCGGTGCGGGTGCGAGCGGGCCTCGTCCTCGGTCAACTTGCCCTCCTCGATGAGCGCGGCGACGAGGGTGTGGTCGTGGGTCAGCGGGGTGAGGTGACCGTCGCGGAGTCGGTGCAGCCGCCCGTCGCCGACGTGCGCGGTGTGCACGCGACCGTCGTACAACCAGAGGGCGGTGAGCGTCGTGCCGCCCTCGGCTCCGGTGGCGGCCCGGGCCGCTGCCGCGACCGTGCCCTCGAGCGCGGTTCGGGGATCGGCACCGGGCGCGACATCCTCCAGCGCCGCCACGGTCGCCGCCGCGCTCGCGGCCGAGATGTCGTTGCCGAATCCGTCCGCGATGGCGACCACGGACCGGCCGGCGTACACGGCGTCCTGCTGGGTCGCGCGCGCACCCTTTCCGAGGCGGAAGGCCGCGCTGAGGCTGACGTGCTGGGTCTTCTTCATGGGGGTCTCCTCTTGTCGGAGCTCGAGGAGGAGGGCCCGGACGATCTCGCCGCGGGCGCGCAGGTCGGTCTCGACCTGGCGCCAGAACGCCGCCAGCTCGTCGGCCGCACCGCCCGCGGACAGCTGCAGCAGCGACCGGATCCGCGCCAGCGGCATGCCGAGCAGCCGCAGCCGCGCCACCAGCCGGGCGCGGCCGAGCTGGTCGCGGGTGTAGCGCCGGTAGCCGTTGCCCGGGTCCACGTCCGCGGGCACGAGCAGCCCGAGGTCGTCGTACAGCCGCAGCGCCTTCGCCGTCAGTCCGCTCTCCCGAGCGAACTCGCCGATGGGTCAGGTAGTCCATGCCCTCATCCTTTGCCGGTGACTCTCACCGGTTTCGGAGACTCTCCGGCTTCCCCCAAGGACAAGGTCAACCCCGGACGCTGCGGCGGGCCCGGCTCCGGACGACTACCGCGGCCCGAGGCCGGTGCGGCCGTCGAGGAGCTCCCGGGCCGCATCAAGGTGGCCGGCGTGCCGCGCGGTCTCCTCGAGCACGTGCAACGCGATCGTGTGCAGGTTCGTGGCGAGTACGGCGAGGGCCGGGGGCAGGTCGGTGAGCGCCGGCGGCGTGCTCAAGGGGGTCTCGGCCATGACTCTGTCGGCGATCCGGCCCTGCTCGCGATAGAAGTCGAGGACGTCAGCGGCCGGGTGCCCGGTCGTGAACGGTTCGACCCGCTCGTCGCCCCCTCTGTCGTCGGGCCAGGGAAAGCGGCTCGACCGCCCGGTCATGACCCGCTGGAACCAGAAGCGCTCCATCACCGCGAGGTGCAGGACCATGCCGACCGGCGTCCAGCCGCTCGGAAGCACCGGCTCCCGCAGCTGGTCATCGGTCAGGCCGTCCACGATCGCCAGGACGCTCCGCCGCTGCGCGTCCACGAAGCGCCGGAGGTGATCTCGGCCGGCCTCGGCCTCAACCGACATCGAGGCCCCGGGCCAGGTACGCCGGCGAGAGCTCGGCCCACCGGGCCCTCCAGTCGCCGGCCGGCTCGCCGGCCACGTGCAGGGCGAGGTCCTCGAGGTGCACCTCCCAGCCGGCGCCGTACAGCGGCCCCTGGGAGAGGGCGATCCCGCGCTGTTCGACCACCAGCAGGGTGTGGTCTCCGTCCTCGGTGAGCGTCGCCTCGATCTCGCCGATGTCTCCGTCGCCTCCGTCCGTCGCGACCAGCAGGCGATGCGGCGGCTGGCAGACCACGACCTGTCCGGTGCCCGACCAGGTGCTGGTGAACGTCGCCGAGAAGCTGCCGCCCACCCGCAGGTCGCCGGACACCTCGGCGATCCACCGGGCCAGGCGCTCCGGCTCGGTGATCGCCGACCAAAGGTCGCTGATGTCGGTGGGGTAGCGCGCTTCCATGTGTACGACGGCCGCACCCTCATGCTCGCGGACGGTTCCGACGATGTCGGTCTGGGTCATGAACTGCTCCTCTGTTGGCGCTTTCCGCGCGCGATCTCGGTGTGCAGCGCGGACAGCCGCTGCTCCCACAGTTGGCGATAGTCGGCGAGCCAGTCGTCGACCTCGGCGAGCGGCTCGGGCCGCAGCCGGTAGACCCGGCGCTGCGCCTCGGCCCGCACCTCGACCAGGCCGGCCTCCCGCAGGACGCGCAGGTGCCGCGACACTCCCGGCCTGGCGATCGGCAACAGGTCGGCCAACTCGCCGGCCGTCGCCTCGCCCTGGCGCAGCGCTTCGACGAGCCGACGGCGGCCGGGGTCGGCCAAGGCGTGAAGAGCGGCATCCATGGACCTAGCGTAACTGATTAGTTACGTAACCGGCAAGGTACTCACTGGGACCGCCCATCCGGTGACCGACCGGCATACGCTCGTTGGCATGAGCGCGCTCGACTCCTGGACCCTCGGCAGCCACACGGCAGACGGCGTCACGCACCCGACGTACCGCAAGGGCAGGGGGCCAGGCGTGATCGTGATCCATGAGATCCCCGGCATCACTCCGGCGGTGCTCGCGTTCGCCGAGGAGGTCGTGGATCGCGGCTTCACCGTCGTGATGCCGTCCCTGTTCGGCCGCCCGGAGGCCCCGGCCACGGTGTCCGAGACCGTGCGGAGCATCGTCGGTGTCTGCGTCAGTCGCGAGTTCACCATGTTCGCCATGGGCCGTACGTCGCCGGTGGCCGGGTGGCTGCGGTCGCTCGCTCGCGAGCTGCACTCCGAGCTGGGAGGGCAGGGTGTCGGCGCGGTCGGCATGTGCCTGACCGGTGGATACGCGCTCGCGATGCTGGCCGATGCGCCCGTCGCGGCGCCGGTCCTCGCCCAGCCGGCCTCACCCGCTCCCCTGGGCAAGAGACACAGGGCGGACCTCGGCCTCAGTCCCGCCGACCTCGAGTCGGTCAAGGAGAAGCTCGCTGCCGGATGCCAGGTGCTCGGGCTGCGCTACGAGGGAGATCCGGCGGTCGGCACCCGCTTCGACACCCTCCGCCGCGAGCTCGGGGACAACTTCATCGCCGTGGAGTTTCCCGGCCGCAAGCACGCCACCCTGACCGAGCACCGCCAGCAGGCGGGTGTCGACCGAGTCCTGGCCTTCTTCGAGCAGAAGCTCACCCCTGCCAGGCAGTAGCCGCGCCGAGCCGCGAGCACCCGGTGCACGAGGGGCTGGTTGGCCCGCAACAGCGAGCAGCGAGCGCCGTCAGTCCCCGCAGGTCTGGTCCATCAGGTGCAGAAGCCGTTGCTGCTCGGCTGCACTGGGAACGCTGATGGTTCGGTGGGGGTGCCCGTTGCCGGTGCGGGTGAAGATTCCGAACAGGAACGGTTGCGACGCCTGCCCCCGGGCGTGGGGGTCGCAACGGCGGGTCGGGCCCACGATGATCGGCACCCGCAGGTGCGATGCGTCGCTCGCCAGGGTGGCGGGAAGCCGGCCGGCCCGGTCGGGGAGTACGTCGAACAGCACGCTGCCGAGGACGTCCACGACGGTGATCGGCGTCGAGGCCCCCGGCAACCGGGTGAGGACGACGGAGCCGGCGAGGTAGCGGCCACCCCTGGCGCTGACGACACGGTCGGTGATCGACATCGACATCCGGGCGGTTTGGGCCAGGGCCCGTTCGGCGCAGGCGCTTGCGCGCAGCCGGTCCAGCAGTCCCCCGTCCGTGATCGTGAGGGGTAGGTGAAGCGGCTTCCCGTTGACGGTGGCCGTCAGGGTCGGGCTCGTGACGTCGGCGGAGCAGTGCGGAACCCCGGGCTGGATCTTGAACGCCGCAGTGAGTCCCGGCGCGACCGGGGCGGCGTCGACCTCGATGGTCGGCCAACTGAAGCCCGCCCACACGATCGTCGCCGTGGTGACGCTGATGGGGGTCTCACCGTTGTTCGTGATCCCGGCGCGCAGGATGCCGCTGGCCTCGTCGAACCGGGTCTGGATGGCCGAGGCGTGCAGGTCGCCGGCGGGGATGGCGTCGGGCTTCGCGTCGTCGGCTGCACCCTGACAGGCGGCGGCCGTCACGACGACACCGAAGGTGAGAAGGGCAGCGGCGGTCCGCTTCAGGTCCACCTCGGCCGGGTCCTCACTGTCGTCGCTGGGTGACCGCGACAGTACGCGCGGCAGTGGCGATGGACAACATTCGCCAGAGCTGGGAAGCGCCCTTGCCCGGCAAACCACCCCCGACGACGCTCGGTCAGACCGTCGTCCCCGGGCCTCGGGGACCAAGTGCCCTGCCGTCTTCGGGCGGTCGTGGTCAGGATCGAAGGAGGATCGGTGATCGGAGGCGTCCATGGACACGATGAGTGCGCTGGACTCGGCGTTCCTGCAGATCGAGGACCGGCATGCGGCGCTGCACATCGGCAGCGTCGCGGTGTTCGAAGGACCGGCGCCGGCGTTCGCGGAGATTCGGGCCGAGATCGAGTGCAAACTCCCCCGCGTGCCGCGTTACCGGCAGCGGATGCTGCGGGTGCCGGGCAACCTCGGCCGACCGAAGTGGTACGACGACCCCGGCTTCGACCTCGACTACCACCTGCGCCGAGCCGCGCTGCCCGAGCCGGGCGGCGACCTGCAGCTCCAGGACGTCGTCGGGCGGATCATGTCGCAGCCGCTCGACCACGACCGCCCGCTATGGGAGGACTGGGTCGTCGAGGGCCTGGACCACGGCCGTTGGGCGATGGTGACCAAGGTCCACCACAGCATGGTCGACGGCATCGCCGGGACCGACCTGCTGACCTCGTTCTTCGGCTCCACGTCCGACACCGAGACGGAGGAACAGAGCCCCACCGCGGCGGCGCCGTTGCCCAGCCGGCTGACCCTGGTCGCCCGCGCGGTCCGCGAGGCCGCCGCGGACTCCTCCACGACCGCCCGGGCCGCGGTGACGGCGATGCGCCATCCGCGCATGATGGCCGGGACCACGCGCGCCTCGACCGCCGGCCTGCTCCACTACCTGGGCGCCCTTCGCCCGGTCAGCCGCTCCTCGCTGCTGGGACCGTTGGGGACCGCCCGCTGCTACCGGTGGGCCGAGGTGCCGCTGCCGGACGTCCTGGAGCTCAGGGCCGCCTACCACTGCACCGTGAACGACGTGGTGCTCACCGCGGTGACCATGGCCTTCCAGCAGCTGCTGCTCGGCAGGGGCGAGATTCCGTCCAGCCACGCCGTACGCACCCTGGTGCCCGTGTCGGTACGCCGGCCCGACCAGCGCGGCCACTTCGACAACCGGGTGTCGGCGATCCTGCTCGACCTCCCGGTCGACGAGTCGGACCCGGTGGTCGTGCTCGGCGTCGTCGCCCAGCGGATGACGGAGCTGAAGGCCTCGCACGAGGCCGAGGCCGGCGAGCTGGTCACCTCACTCGGCAACAGCGTCCCGGCGCCGGGGCTGGCCGCGGGTCTCAGGCTGGCGTTCCGGGTACCGCAACGGTCCCTGACCACGGTCACGACCAACGTGCCGGGACCACGCGAGGAACTGCACCTGTGTGGCCGGCGGATGCTCGCGGCGTACCCCTACGTCCCGATCGCGGACCGGGTGCGCATCGGCGTCGCGGTCACGTCGTACGCCGGGAAGCTGTTCTTCGGGGTGACCGCCGACCGGCAGTCGACGCCCGACATCGACGTACTGCGCGACGGTCTCCTCGACGCCTTCGCAGAGCTGACCACCCGCCTGCACCAGAGGGAGGGCCGGTCATGAGCAGCGAGCGGCTGGCCGGCAGGTTCCGGCGGTTCCCTCAGGTAGGGGCAGACTGGCTGTCTCTAGCCACCTAGCCGAGGAGGTTGCCGTGTCCCGCGTGGTGCACTTCGAGATTCAGGCAGACGACGTCGAGCGGGCGAAGACGTTCTACACGGCCGCGTTCGACTGGTCCTTCCGGGACTACGGCCAGACCACCGGCTCCACCTACTGGGGGATCGTGACCGGTCCCGACGATGAGCCGGGCATCAACGGCGGCCTGCTGCAGCGGCCCGCCCCGTCGCCCGGCGCTGGTCAGGGACTGAACGCGTTCGTGTGTACGGTTGGGGTCGGCGACTACGACGAGACCGAACGCCGCATCCTCGACGCCGGCGGGCGCGTCGCGCTGCCGAAGATGGCACTCACCGGGCTCGCCTGGCAGGGCTACTACCTCGACACCGAGGGCAACACGTTCGGCATCCACCAGCCCGACCCCGAAGCTGCGTAGCGGTCACAGACCTGGCGCGGGCGGCGGGGCCTACCCGTGGGTCGAGTGTGCATCGCCGAAGGGCGTGGTGACTCCGTCGTACGCGAGGCGGAGCATCATGCCCTGGTCGGCGTGCGGCAGGTTGTGGCAGTGGTTCATCCAGATGCCGGGGTTGGTGGCGTGGAAGGCGACCTCCCACACCTCGCCCGGTCGGACGTCGAAGGTGTCCATCAGCAGCGGGCTCCCGGTGGAGGAGGTCCCGTTCCTGGACAGGATCAGCACCGGGTGGCCGTGCAGGTGCCACGGGTGCGTCTCCAGGCCGCGGTTGACGACGGTGAACCTCACGACGTCGCCCGCGGCGACGAGCTGGTCGGGGATCGCCGGGTGGGCCCGGCCGTTGACGGTCTGTGCGTACGCCGGGCGCCCGTCGACCAGGGCCAGCCCCCGGTCGAGCACCATCGTGAAGTGCCGGTCGGCCGCATCGGGGTCGAACGGCAGCGTTGCCGGCGCGCCGTACTCCAGCAGGTCGAGGTCGGGCCAGCCCGAGATGTCGGGCGCGTCGAAGTCGCCGGTCGCGTCGTCGGGCCGCAGCCGTACGGCGTACTCTCCGGCGCCGTCGAGCACGAGCCCGACGGGGTGCTCGGGCATGACGAACACCAGGTCGTAGCGACCGCCCGCGGCGAGTCGCAGCCCGACCTCCGCGAGCTCGCCGGGCTCGTTGAGATCCCGCCCGTCGACGGCGGCCACCCGGAACGGCGTACCGACGAGAGCGAGGCGGTGCGGAGCCGAGTCGGTGTTGACCAGCCGCAGCCGCACCGGCGCGCCGACAGGCGCGGAGTGCGCGGTCGGCTCGTCGCGATCGCCCACGACCACGACGTCGTCGAAGGTGTGCACGGGCAGGGTCAGGTCGAGCTCGTCGCCGACAGCGCGCGGCTTGACCACCAACGTCCCGTAGAGACCCCTGCGGACGTTGGGGTGCGAGGCCTGGTGGGTGTGGTACCAGTAGGTCCCCACCTGGTCGGCCCGGAACCGGTAGCGGAACTCGGCCCCCGGTGCGACCGGGTCCTGGGTCAGCCCGGGGACGCCGTCCTCGCCGCACGGCACGTCATACCCGTGCCAGTGCAGGGTGACCCCGTCCTCGACGTCGAGGTTGCGCAGCGTCACGTCGACCAGGTCGCCCTCGGTGGCGATGATCGCCGGGCCGGGTACCCGGCCGTTGTAGGTCCACGCGTCGAGGTCGCGGCCCGTCGGGAGTCGGACGCTGCCGGTCTGTGCGGTGAGCACGTGCCGCCGTACGGTCCCGCCCGGTGCCGGCGTCCGGGCGCCCCGCAGGTCGGCCACCGACGTCATCATCATGTGCCCGCCGTGCGACGGGCCCGGCCCACCTCCGGTGACCAGGGCTTCGGACGGCCGGAACAGCAGGCCGACGCCGGCGCCTCCGGCGCCCACCACGACCGCCCCGCCGGCCAGCGTGAAGAACCGCCGGCGGGCGAGCAGGGGCGACGCCACCGGCGCGGTCCCCACGCCTTCCGGCTGCTCGCCCTCCCCCGCGACGACCCGGGCGGTCAGCATCGAGGCGGCGGCCACCAGCGAGATCGTGATCAGCGCGGTCGGCCAGGTGAGGGGGTAGCCGGCGAGGGAGGTCACCAGGAGCCCGGCCAGCGCGGCGTACCCAACGGTGAACAGCGCGACGATGCCGCCGGCCGGTACGCCGTCGCCCGGTGCTCGCTGCAGTGCGCGCAGCCGAGGCCCCGCGATGAGCACGGCGGCGAGTCCCGCCGCACCGAGCATCGGCAGGCCCAGCAGCACCTTCTCCTCGACGAACCACCAGCCACGCCCAGCCAGCATCGCCACGGTGCCCACCCTGGCCACCGCGATGACGACCGAGGCGATCAGCAGTCCGAGCGCGAGTCGGGGCCGCCGAAGGGCCGCGCTGACCGCGGTCGCGAACCAGGACCCGACGCTCAGCAGGGCAACGACCAGGTCGGTGACGATCCACTGAGCCGTCGTCATGGGGCCGGTCGAGTGAGGTCCGCGGGTCCGTCCGCAGGGGCACTGCCCGCACCCGTCCGCGCCGGCGGAGTCGACCTCGCCGCCTCGCGGGCGGCACGCACGATCGTCCCGACCACGGCCATCATGACCAGGCCGTTGAGGCCGTGCAGACCGAAGACCAGCTGGCCGGCGTTCGAGCCGTCCCCGGAGTCCTCGATGGCGTTGGCGATGGCCGCGATCACCGGCTGGAGAAGCCCGAGGCCGACGACCAGCCCGCACCTCCCGATGATGCGGCCGGGCATCCGCGCCACGGCGGCGTACACCGTCAGCAGCAGCGCGAGGAGCAGGATGCCGTACCCCAGCATCCGGTGCGGTTGGAAGGACTCGTCGATGGGCGCGGTGTCGAACGCGCCGCTGGCGGCCAGGAAGAACTGGGCGGCGATGGCGAGCATCAACAGACCCGCCGATCCAGCGAATGCCTTACGCATGGCAGAGCTCCTTCAGGTTGGGTGGATGTCCGATTGCAGGCGCCACGGCGCTACCGCGCCAGGAAGGGGGTCGGCGTCCGGGCATCACGCGCAGCCAGGTACGCCTCGGCCCGGCCCTCGACGTGCAGCTGCGGCACCCAGCGCTCCAGAGGACGGGGCAGCCACCAGTTGCCGCGGCCGAGCAGCCGCATCACCGCCGGGACCAGCAGCATCCGTACGACGGTCGCGTCCACCAGGATCGCGGCGACCATGCCGATCCCGAAGGACTTCATGGTCACGTCGTCGATCGCGATCAGCGCCGCGAACACCACGATCATGATGGTGGCGGCCGCGGTGATCACCCGGCCGGTCCCGGCCAGCCCGGTGAGGATGGCCTGGCCGTTGTCCCTGGTGCGCACCCAGGTCTCGCTCATCCGGCTGATCAGGAAGACCTCGTAGT
>DASXRJ010000179.1:0-3128 GCA_036506675.1 Nocardioides sp.
GGCGATCGAGTGGGCCCGGCGCGGGGAGTCCTGGTAGCAGAAGGACTTCACGTTGTAGCCGGCCTCGCCGAGCGTGGCCGCCGCCGAGGCGCCGGCAAGGCCGGTGCCGACCATGATCACGTTGAGCTTGCGGCGGTTCGACGGGTTGACCAGCCGGGCCTCGAACTTGCGGGTGCTCCAGCGCTCGGCGATCGGCTCGTCGAGCGGGGCCTTGGTGTCGGCGATCGGGTCGCCGGGAGTGTAGTAACCGACGGCGTCGTCGGTCTCCTGCGCGGGCGCGTGCTTGCTGGAGTCGACGTCCGACTCGAACTCGGGCTGGTACTCGGACTTGCTCTGCTTCATGTGAGGGAAGGCCTTACTTCTCGATGACGCCGGCGAGGACGAAGATCGGGACGAGGGAGAAGCCGCCGGAGATGATGACGGCCAGGGTGAAGGCGACCTGCTTGGCCCGGGTCCGCGCTCGGGCGTTGCCGGTCAGGCCGAGCGTCTGCGCCGCGCTCCAGATGCCGTGGTGGAGGTGCGCGCCCAGCATGGCCATGGCGAACAGGTAGATCAGCGTCAGCCACCAGACGGAGAAGCTGTCGACCAGCAGGTTGTATGGGTCGTTGGTCGGCCCGCCCTCTACGTTGACCTTGCCGATGGTGAAGTTCAGCAGGTGCCAGATGATGAAGAGGAGCAGCGTGACGCCGCCCCAGCGCATCATCCGGCTGGCGAAGGTGGCGCCGGTGTGCTTCTTGACGACGTACTTGATCGTGCGGGCCTTCCTGGCGCGGCGCCAGAGCGTCGCCGCGGCGTACACGTGTACGACGAGCGAGCCGATCAGCGCCGCGCGGATGATCCAGAGCAGCCCGGAGCGCGGGAGCATCGGGACGCCGATGGTGCGCAGGTGCTCGGCGTACTCGTTGTAGGCGTCGTGGCCGGAGAAGGCCTTGAGGTTGCCGTACATGTGCAGAAGCACGAAGCCGATGAACACGATGCCGCTGACGGCCATCAGGAGTTTCAGCGCGATTGTCGAGCGCGACGCGCGCGCTCCTTTGACGAGAGTCGTGGTTGCCACGGAGGTCACGGTACCGCCAGCGAGCCCTCCGGACTGCCCCGGGGGAGTGTGACAAATACCCGGTCGGAAGGCCTCGACCAAGGCGAGTGGACCCAGGTAAACGGTGTCCGGCTCAGGCGATTCTCAGACCGCCGTCGGCGGCCCCGGGGAACAGCGCGACGTGGTGGGTGTCGATGAGCTCGTCGGCGGCGACCGTCCAGTCGCGGGCGGCGACCGCCTTGCGAGCCGCGGCGCCCAGCTCGGCCCGCCGGTCCGCGTCCCTCACGAGTACGCCGACCGCGCGCCGGAGCCCCTCGTCCTCGGCCGGGTCGTAGAGCAGGCCGGTCCGCTGGTGACCCACCACGTCGGGGGTCCCGCCGGCGGCCGGGGCGACCACGGGGATCCCGCTCGCGGCGGCCTCACGCAGGGCGTGGCAGTCGGTCTCGGCGGTGCCCGGGTGGAGCAGCAGGTCGAAGGTGGCCATCGCGGTGGCCAGCTCGCCGGTCTCGAGGGCGCCGGCGAACTTCGCGTCCGGCAGCTGGGTCTTGAGCCAGATCCGCTGCGGGCCGTCGCCGATCACGACCAGGCGCAGGTCGGTGCGGCCGGCGAGCTCGGCCAGGCGTCGTACCCCGTTGCGCTTGTGGAGGCTGCCGACGTACCCGACGACCACCCGCGGGCCCTGCGGCGAGCGCCGCCGGCTCCACTTGCCGTAGAGCCAGTCGTCGCGCAGTTGCGGCCCGAACGCCGCGGTCGCGACCCCCGGCTCCCAGAGCGGCGCGTCGACGCCGAGGTAGGCCAGCCGCGACTGCATCCAACGGCAGGTCACCACGACCCGGTCGGAGCGCGCGGCCACCTTGCGCAGCCAGTACTCCGCCGTCAGGTCGCCGACCACCGACTGCTGCACGGTCAGCGCCGGTACGCCGAGCAGCGTCGCGTGCTTGAGCGCCTTGCGGCCCAGCCCGATCTGACCCAGCCGGCCCGGCGAGTGCACCTGGACCAGCTCGGGCCGGAAGCCTTCGAGCGCTGCCCTGACCTGCTTGCCGGGCTTGTCGAGTGGGCGGATCCGCGCGACCCGGCTCCTCCGGTATGACGCCAGACCCGGCCCGGGCGCCACGATCAACACCTCGTGGCCACGGTCGATGAGCCGGTCGGCGAGGTTCTTGACCGTCGTGGTCGCGCCGTCGACGGCTGGGTAGAACGACTCGGCCACCAGAGCGATCCGCATGGTCCCACCCTGGGGCGGCCTCGTGAACGATCTCAGACCCTGGGGTGCTACCCGGATGAACTCTCGGCGGGGCCTTCGCTCGCGCGGCATTCACGTGGCCGGCAGCATCGCCGGCCGGGCCAGGACGGGTCCGATCAGGTCCGTGGTCAGCCGGCCGGGGTGAGTGCACGGACCTCGCCGACGGCCCGGTCGAGCTGGTCGGTGGTGACGAAGTAGTGCGGGGAGGCGCGTACGACGGCGGGCAGCCCACGCGCGCTCATGTCGAGGCGGGTGGACGGGAGCCCGCTGACCGTCACGGTGACGCCGACCTCCTCGAGCGCCGCCTTGACCGCCTCCGGCGCCGACCCGGCCACCGTGAACGACACCAGACCGCACAGGTCGTCGCCGTGGTCGTGCACGTCGACACCGGGCACCGTCGCCAGGCTGGACCGCAGGTAGGCGGCCCGCGACCGCACCGAGCGTTCGACGACGTCTGCTCCGAGCGACAGCAGGTAGTCGACGGCCACCCGCAGGCCGAGCCGGGCCGCGACGTCGTACTCCCAGAGCTCGAAGCGGGCGGCGTCGGGGCGCAGCTCGTAGGTCGAGTCCGAGGTCCAGACGGCACCGCGGAGGTCGGCGGCGGTCGGTTCGAGGGTCGCGGCGAGCGACGGCCGGAGATACAGGAACCCGGTGCCGCGCGGCCCGCGCAGCCATTTGCGGCCGGTGACCGAGAGCGCGTCGACGCCCAATTCGGCCACATCGATCGGCAGCTGCCCGGCCGACTGGCAGGCATCGAGTAGGACAAGCGCGCCGACCGAATGCGCGATCTTGGTGGCCTCCGCGGCCGGGTTGACCAGGCCGCCGTTGGTCGGGGCGTGCAGCACCGAC
>DASXRJ010000180.1:0-16481 GCA_036506675.1 Nocardioides sp.
CGTCGACGCCGGGCGCCCGCCGTCGACCAGCGCGGCCGCGATCGCCGCCGCGTTGTCGACGGCCATCAGCAGCACCAGGGTTCCGCGCAGCTGTGCGAGTGCCGGCCAGTTCACCAGCGAGTCGGGGTGGCCCGGCGGGATGTGCCCGGAGATCACCGGGAACTCGTGCGCCACGCCGCGGTGCGTGACCGGGATCCCGGCCCGGGCGGGCACCGAGATCGCCGACGAGAGCCCCGGTACGACGGTCACGGGTACGCCGGCCTCCGCGCAGGCCAGCACCTCCTCGTAGCCGCGACCGAACACGAAGTTGTCGCCGCCCTTGAACCGCACCACGCGCTTGCCGGCCTGCGCACGCTGGACGATCACCCGGTTGATCTCGTCCTGCGAGGCCGACCGACCCCGCGGCAGCTTGGCCACGTCGATCAGCTCGACATGCGGCGCCAGCTCGTCGAGCAGCTCGCGCGGCGCCAGCCGGTCGGCGACCACGACGTCGGCGGAGGCCAGCGCGTTGCGCGCGGCGATGGTGACCAGCTCCGGGTCACCCGGGCCGCCGCCCACCAGCACCACACCGGGCGTGTGGTCGTGCTGGGTGGTGATGACACCCTCACGTAGGGCGTGCAAGATCTCGTCGCGGATCGCGGCCGAACGCCGCGGCTCGCGGTTGCCGAGCACGGCCACCGTGACGCCCTCGTGGCGGCCCGTGGCCGGCGTCCAGGCGCTCGCGAAGGTCGCGTCGTCGCTGCGGACGCAGAAGATCCGGCGCTCCTCGGCGGCCGCGAAGACCCGTTCGTTGACCGCGGCGTTCGCGGTGGCTGCGATGGCGTACCACGCGCCCTCGAGGTCGTTCTCGGTGAACTCCCGCAGCACGATGGTGATCTCCGCGGACATGCCCTCGATCGCCGGCGTCACGTGCGGCGACACGACGAGTACGTCGGCCCCCGCGGCGATCAGCGCCGGTACCCGCCGCTGGGCGACGTTGCCACCGCCGACCACGACCACGCGCCGGCCGGACAGCCGGAGACCGGAGGGGTACGGCGGAAAGTCGTCCATCAGTCGAGGCCCGCGTCCGCGAAGGTGGCCATGTCGCGCAGGATCGCCGCCGCCGCGCGCACGATCGGGAATGCCAGCGCCGCTCCACTCCCCTCGCCCAGGCGCAGGTCGAGGTCGACCAGCGGCCGCAGCTCCAGCTGGGCCAGGGCCGCGGTGTGGCCGGGCTCGACGCTGCGGTGCCCGGCGATGCAGTAGCCGATCGAGTCGGCGCTCAGCCGCTGCGCGACCAGCGCCGCCGACCCGGCGATCACGCCGTCGAGCACCACCGGCACCCGGCGAGCGGCGGCGCCGAGGATCAGGCCGACCAGGCCGGCGTGCTCCAGCCCGCCGACCTCCGCGAGTACGCCGACCGGGTCGGCGTCGGCGGCCAGCCGCCGCACCGCGCCGGTCACCAGCTCGGTCTTGTGGGCGTGCATCTCGTCGTCGATGCCGGTGCCGCGGCCGGTCACCTCGGCGGCCGGGCGGCCGGTCAGGGCGCTGATCAGGCACGCCGAGGGGGTCGTGTTGCCGATGCCCATGTCGCCGGTCGCCAGGGCGTCGTACCCCTGGTCGATGAGCTCGGCGGCGACCCGGATGCCGACCGCGATCGCCTCGAGCGCCTCGACCCGGCTCATCGCCGGACCGGCGGAGAGGTCGGCGGTCCCCGGGCGGACCTTGCGCACCCAGACCACCTCGTCGGCCTTCACGTCGGACGCGACGCCGATGTCGACCACGACGACGTTGCCGCCGGCCTCGCCCGCGAGCACGTTGACCGCGGCGCCGCCGGCCCGGAAGTTCTCGACCATGCCCGCGGTGACCTCCTGCGGCCACGGGGTCACGCCGCTGGCGACCACACCGTGGTCGGCCGCGAAGACGGCGACCGCCAGCTCGTCCGGGTACGGCGGCGGGCACGCGCCCGCGATGCCGGACAGGGTCACCGAGACCTCTTCGAGTACGCCGAGTGCCCCGGCGGGCTTGGTCAGGATCGCCTGGCGGGCCCGCGCCTCGTCCATGGCCGCCCGGTCGAGGGGCTGGATCGCGCCGACGGTGTCTTGGAGGAACTGCTCGGGAGTGGTCACGGGGACATTCTGTCCTCCGCCGCTCCCGGCCCGTGCGGCTGTCCACCTCGAGCCGTCTCGAAGGTGTCCAAAACGACGCGACTACGCGGGCGTTAGTCGCGCCGCAGGTGCGATGCTCGGGCCCATGCCTCGCCTCGTCTGCCTGCTCCCCCTCGCCCTCGGCGCCCTCGTGTACGCCGTCTTCGGCCACCCGTTCCTGCCGATGATCCAGCTCGAGCTGGCCGGGACCGCCGACCGGGCCGTCGAGATCGTGAACGGCCGCACGTCGGACTTCCGAGACGCGGTGGTGGTCGACTGGGTCGCGTTCATCCCGGGCTACGTCCTGAGCATCGTGCTGGCCGCACGCCGGCTGGCGAGCCACCGGCTGGCCACCCTCGTGACCGTCCTGGCGATGGTCGCGGGCGCCCTCGACGTCGTCGAGAACGCCTGGCTCTGGCGCGGCCTCACCGACCCGACCCAGGCCGCCTTCGCGCTCGCGACCGCCTTCGCCTCCACCAAGTTCGTGCTGCTCCTGCCGGCCGCCGTGATCGCCGTACTCGCGCTGGTCCGGCCCACCGCTCGGGAGCGCGTCGCGACACCCGCCTGAACGGTTCGCGCGGACCCCTCCCGGATGGCATGATCGAGCGCTCCCCCACCCGACGCCCGGAGGCCGATGATGCTGCACGTCGCCATCGCGACGCGGGCGTTCCGGCGCTACTCGACGTACACCGCGGCGACCCTGGCCGGCATCTTCACCAACTCGGTCTTCGGCGTGATCTACAGCTACGCCTACCTCGCGCTCTGGGACCAGCGCCCCCACGCCGGCGGCTACGACTCCGTCGACGCGGTCACCTACGTCTGGATCGGGCAGGCGCTGCTGATGACGGTGGCGCTGTGGGGCGGCGGGAGCACCGACGACCTCGCCGACCGGATCCGGTCCGGAGACATCGCGATCGACCTCTACCGCCCGGTGAACCTGGTCGGCTGGTACCTCGCCGCCGACCTCGGCCGGGCGGCGTACCACCTGCTCACCCGCGGGCTCGCGCCCATGTTGGTCGGCGCGCTCCTGTTCGACCTGCGCTGGCCGAGTACGCCGCTGACCTGGGCCGCGGTCCCGCTGAGCATCACGCTGGCGGTGGTGGTCGCCTTCGCGGTCCGGTTCCTGTTCGCCGCGACGGCGTTCTGGCTGCTCGACGCGCAGGGGCCGCGGTTGCTCAGCGCCGTACTCGCGGTCTTCTTCAGCGGCCTCGCGCTGCCGCTGGTGCTCTTTCCGGGCCCGCTCAAGGACGTCGCGTTCGCATTGCCGTGGGCGTCGTTCATCCAGACCCCGGCCGACGTCTGGCTCGGCCAGTACGACGGCTGGTCGCTCCTCGGTGCGCTCGGCCTGCAGGCGGCCTGGGCGCTGGTGCTGCTCGGTTGCTGCCAGCTGGTGCTCACCGCGGCGACCCACAAGGTGGTGGTCCAGGGTGGCTGAGCTGACTCGCGCTGTGGCCGACTACACCGCCATCGCCGGCATGTGGGTACGCGCCGCGCTGGCCTATCCGCTGTCGTTCTGGACCATGTCCATCGGCAGCCTGGCGACCACCGGGCTGGACTTCGTGGCGATCTGGCTGATGTTCCACACCATCGACAGCCTCGGCGGCTTCGGCCTCGCCGAGATCGGCCTTCTGTACGGCGCCACCGGCCTCGGCATCGGGGTCGCGGATCTCCTGATCGGCAGCGTCGAGCGGATCGGCCACCACGTCCGGATGGGCTCCCTCGACACAATGATGGTGCGCCCGGTGTCGCTGCTTGTGCAGGTCTGCGCCGACCAGTTCGCGCCGCGCCGGCTGGCCCGGATCGCCCAAACCGGTGCGGTCTTCGCCTGGTCCGCCACGTACGTCGACTGGACGCCGGCGCGAGTCCTCGTGGCGGTCGAGATGGTGGCGTCCGGATCGGTGATCTTCTTCTGCCTGTTCGTGGTGTTCTCGTGCGTGCAGTTCTGGACCGCCGACGCGAGCGAGTTCGCCAACGCGTTCACGTACGGCGGCAACACCGTCACCCAGTACCCCCTGACAGTGTTCCCCAAGGAGCTGGTCAAGTCGCTGACCTTCCTGCTGCCGCTCGCGTTCGTCAACTGGTACCCATGCCTCTACCTGCTCGGCCGCGACGACCCCTATGCAATGCCGGCCTGGCTGCAGTTCGCCTCGCCGGTCCCGGCCGTGCTGCTGTGCGGCGTCACCGCACTGGTCTGGCGCCGCGGCGTACGCCACTACACGTCGACCGGATCGTGAGCGTGGACATTCGACAAGACGGTGCGGCGCGCGGTTGGCTGGCAAACATGCAGGTGCACTTCACAACCGCCGACGGGGTAACCGACCACGAGCACTCCGACGTGCCCGACCTGATGACCCGCACGGACGGCTTCGTCTGGGTCGACGTCCCCGTGCTGGACGATGCCGCGGAGGACCTCCTGGTGCGCCAGTTCCGGATCCACCAGCGGGCGCTCGAGGCCATGCACACCCGCAACCATGTGCCGACGGTGCACGTCTACGACCAGCACACCTTCCTCGTCCTGCACGCGCCGCTGCTGGGCGCCGCCGGGCACGTACACCTGCTCGAGCTCGACCTGCTCGTGGGCGGTGACCACCTGATCACCGTCCACGGTCCGCTGAACCCGATCGTCGACCCGGCCGAGGCGCACATCGAGACGGAGGCGGTGCTGGCGCGGCTGCGGGCCGGTCGGCTCATTGCGCGCAGTCCTCTGAAGGTCGCCTACGCCATCTCCTCGGCCCTGGCCAGGCGTCAGCGCGACCTGATCGGCGCCGTCGCCGAGCGGCTCCCTACCCTCGAGCAGGAGGTGATGTCCTCGCAGTTCCGGCAGCCGGAGGCCCTCCTGGAGCAGCTGTTCCTGATCCGCCACGAGCTCACCACCGCACGCACGATGGCCGCTCAGAGCCACGAGGTGATGGCGCGGATGGTGTCGATCGACCCGCGGATCTCGACCGAGGACGCCGACCTGCTCCGCGACCTCGCCGACCAGTTCGACCGGGTGCGTTCGATCGGCGACGGTGAGTCTCACTTCCTCATCGGGGTGATCGACCTCTACCAGACCAAGGTCAACACCAAGATGACCGTCGCGATGGAGCGGCTCGCGGTGATCGCGGCCGTGACGCTGCCGATCACCGCGCTCTCCTCGGTCTACGGCATGAACATCCTCGACAAGACCGTCGAGCTGACGATCGTGATCGGCGTGATGGTCGTGATGAGCTTCGTGCTGCTGCGCTGGACCCACCGACAGGGGTGGTGGTGACGGACCCCCTGATCGACGTACGCGGTCTGGAGCGCACCTTCACCGTGCGCAAACGCAGCGGCCGGTTCCGGCGCACGGCCACCAAGGTTCGGGCGGTACACGACCTGTCGTTCCAGATCGACGCCGGCGAGATGGTCGGCTACATCGGCCCGAACGGCGCCGGCAAGTCGACGACCATCAAGATGCTGACCGGCATCCTGGTCCCGACGTCGGGCCGGCTCCGGGTCGCCGGCATCGACCCGAGCAGCCGGCGTACGGACCTGGCTCGCCGGATCGGCGTCGTCTTCGGACAGCGCACGACGCTGTGGTGGGACCTGCCGCTGCGCGACTCCTTCGAGCTGCTGCAGAAGATCTACCGGGTGCCACCCGAGCGGTTCGCGCACAACCTCGCCGAGTACGTCGAGCTGCTCGACCTCGGCGACCTGCTCGACACCCCTGTCCGCCAGCTCAGCCTCGGCCAGCGGATGCGCGGCGACATCGCGGCGGCACTCCTGCACGACCCGGAGATCCTCTACCTCGACGAGCCGACGATCGGGCTCGACGTGATCAGCAAGGGCCGGCTGCGGGAGTTCCTGCGCACCCTCAACCGCGAGCGCGGCACCACCCTGCTGCTGACCACTCACGACCTGCAGGACATCGAGGCCCTCTGCGACCGGGTGATCGTCATCGACCACGGCACCGCGGTCTTCGACGGCCCGCTGAGCGAGCTGCAGCGCGGCGACGGCTCGTCCCGCATGCTGGTGGTCGACCTGGTCGACGAGGCGCCGGCCATCGAGGTCGCCGGCGCGGTCACCCGCAAGGTCGAGGGTCCGCGTCAGTGGCTCTCCTTCCCGGCCCACGCCAGTGCGGCCCCGATCGTGGCCGCCGTCGCCGCGTCGTACGACGTCGCCGACCTGTCGATCCACGAGCCCGACATCGAGGACGTCATCCGGGATCTGTACTCGCGCCAGTGGTGATCTCCGGAAGTAGGTCGGGGGTGGGGGCCGGGAGCCGGCGACCGGCGGGGTCACCCGCATCGATGGGGTAAAGGACTCGCCGGGTGGCAATGGGTCAGGCAATGAGTCGAGCGCTGATGGCCATCCCCCACATGCACGATTCGCTGCAGTTCGCCGTCGGGGCCGGCCAAGCCGCGCTCAGCCGACCACTCGCTTTCGCCAACTGCAGCGAATCGTGCCGGTGAGCTGGTCCCCGGCTGGCGACACCGCCAAGACGCGGTCATCGGGTCAGCTCGGTGGGCGCCGCACTCCCCGGAATGCGGCGCCCCGGCTCCGAGTCTGACCGGGAGGCCGGGTCAGGCCGGGCCGTCGGTCTCCGCTCCAGACTCCTCGAGCTGCTCGACCACGTCGTACCCCTCGGTCTCAGGGTGGCCGTGCAGGCCGTGGGTGACGGCGAACTCCTCCTCGGGAGACAGCACCAGGCGGTGCCGTCCCACGATCGCGAAGTAGGCGAGCCCGATTGCGAAGAAGATCGCCACACCGACCACGACCGACCGGTAGGACTCGTTGAACGGCAGGATCACCAAGGTGACGCCGGCGATCACCGCGGCCACGGCTGCGCCCCACACGCCGGACGGACTCCGGTACGGGCGGGCCACGTCACCGAACTTCCGGCGCAGGAGCAGGAAGGCGACCATCTGCAGGAAGTAGGCGATCACCGCGCCGAAGACCGCGACGTTCAGCAGCTGGCCGGCCACCGCGACGGAGGCATCGGTGGCGGACTCGCCCGGTTCGTCCCGAATGACCCCCAGACCGAACACCAGTACGACGCCGATCACCGCGCCGGCCCAGAGGGCGACGTAGGGCACCTTGCGTCCTCCGGTGAGCGACAGCACCTTCGGGTAGTAGCCCGCGCGCGACAGCGAGTACATGTTGCGCCCGGCCGCGAACATGATCCCCTGGAAGGACGCGACCAGGCCCGCGAGTGCGAAGAGGGCAAGCAGGGACGCGATGTCGCTGTTGGGGAAGATCGCCCGGAACCCATCGAGGAGCGGCTCGCCGCTGGCCCGGATCTCCTCGGCTCCCGTGACACCGGGGTTGAGGAGGAGCACCAGGAAGGCGGTCACCAGCAACGTCCACATACCCCACATCGAGCCGCGCGGGATGTCGTCCTGAGGAGTGTGCGTCTCCTCGGCCGCCAGCGGCAGCTCCTCGATGCCGAGGAAGAACCAGATCGCGAACGGGAACGCCGCGAGTACGCCGCCGACGCCGAACGGGAGGAACTTGCTGTTGCCGGCGTCCGGCGCGATGTTCCACAGGTTGTCCCACGAGAAGTCACCAGAGAACACCGCTACCACGAAGAAGAACGCGAGCACCGCGAGCGAGATGATCGCGATCGCTACCGCGAACTTGAAGGATGCCGCCGCGCCCGCCGAGTTCAGGGCCACGAAGATCAGGTAGAACACGACCACCCACAGCCACAACGGCATCGTGAAGCCGAACAGGTCGTCGGTGATCGCGTCGGCGTACAGGCCGGCGAACGTCCCCACCACCGCCGTGGTGATGACGTACTCGATGGTCTCGGCCAGGCCGGTCACGAAGCCGCCCCAGGGTCCCATCGCCGAGCGCGCGAACGAGTACGCGCCCCCGGTGTGCGGCATCGTTGATGACATCTCCGCGATGCTGGCGATCATCAGCAGGTACATCACCCCGATCACGACGGTGGCGATGAGCATGCCGCCCCAGCCCGCCTCGTCGATCCCGAGGTTCCAGCCCGAGAAGTCTCCGGAGATGACCGCCGCCACGCCGAGCGCCCAGAGCGACCAGGCGCCGGCGTGACGCGTCAGCCCGCGCTTGTCGAAGTAGTCCTTGCCTGCATGTGCGTAGGTGACCCCGGCTGTGCTGGTGCTGCCCCGCCCGCCTGAGGCTTTGAGGTTGTCCGCCACGATGCTTCCTCTCTTGTGCCGTTCCGGGCCCCCGATGGCTTGGTGTGATGGCAATCTGGGCAGGAGGCTAGACCCGCCGCGAGCGGGCCGTAAATAGGTGTGGGAAAATTGGTCTGAATTCTGACCATTGACACAACGAGAGGACTTCATGAAACTGACGCCCATGACTGCCTCACCCTCCGCGGACCTCACCGGCGCGGTTCTGCGCCCGGTGCGGGGGCACCATGCGTTCGAGGCCTGTGTGGAGCAGCTCGCGACCGCGATCCGGCTGGGCGTCTACCCCCGCGGCGTGCTGCTGCCACCTGAGCGTGAGCTGGCCGAGCGGATGGCCGTCTCCAGGGCCACCCTGCGCGAGGCCATGGCGGCCCTGCGTGCCGCCGGCATGGTCGAGACGACGAGGGGTCGCGGCGGAGGGACCGTCGTACGCCATCGGCCGCGGGCGCCGCGAGCGTCCGCCGCCGCATCGCTCAAGGGCCGCCACGACGAGCTGCTCGACGCGCTGACGTTCCGGCGCGTGGTCGAGCCGGGGGCCGCGGGGCTGGCCGCCGAGCGTGAGCTCGACGAGGGCACCCAGGCGCTGCTGCGGGACAGTCTGGCTGCGGTCGCCGCCGCGGACAGCCCCGCGCTGCATCGCCAGTGCGACTCCCGGCTGCACCTGGCCATCGCGACCGCGTGCGGCTCACCCCTGACGATCGCGGCCGTCACCCAGGTCCAGGGCGACCTCCACGACATGCTGCAGGCCATCCCCGTCCTCGACGTGAACATCGAGCACTCCAACGCCCAACACGAGGCCATCGTCGCCGCGATCCTCGCCGGAGATGCCCGCAAGGCGCGACGCGTGATGACCGAGCACTGCGAGGACACGGCCGCCCTGTTGCGCGGCCTGCTGGGCTGAAACCGACGGCGTACCCACGAAGGAGAGAGACCTTGGCAACCCGCAACGAACGGCACCTCACGATGGATGACCTCGTCGCCCGCATCGGGGCCGGCGAGATCGACACGGTCGTCGTGGCCCTCACCGACATGCAGGGACGACTGCAGGGCAAGAGGCTGCACGGCCGCTACTTCGCCGACCACGTCGTCGGCCACGGCACCGAGGGCTGCAACTACCTGCTCGCGGTCGACGTGGAGATGAACACCGTGGGCGGCTACGAGATCTCCTCGTGGGAACGCGGGTACGGCGACATGGAGTTCGTCCTCGACCCGGACACCATCCGGCTGCTCACCCACCTGCCCGCCACGGCGATGGTCCAGTGCGACCTCGTCTGGCCGGACGGTACGCCGGTCGCACAGTCACCACGCTCCATCCTCAAGAACCAGCTCGCCCGGGTCGCCGAGCACGGCTGGACCGCGCTGTCGGGCACCGAGCTCGAGTTCATCGCCTACGAGGACAGCTACGAGGCCGCCCACGACAAGGGCTACCGCGACCTGGTGCCGGTCAACCAGTACAACGTCGACTACTCGATCCTCGGCACCACACGCATCGAGCCGCTGCTGCGCGACATCCGCAACCACATGTACGCCGCCGGGCTGGACGTCGAGGGCGCCAAGGGCGAGTGCAACCTCGGCCAGCACGAGATCGGCTTCCTGTACGCCGAGGCGCTGGTCACCGCCGACAACCACGCCGTCTACAAGACCGCCGCCAAGGAGATCGCCGCCCAGCACGGCAAGGCGATCACGTTCATGGCCAAGGTCAACCAGCGCGAGGGCAGCTCCTGCCACATCCACCTCTCGCTGCGGGGCGAGGACGGCGAGCTGGTCTTCTGGGAGAACGGCGCACGGACTCCGCTCTACGACCAGTTCGTGGCCGGCGTACTCGCGACGATGGCGGACTTCACGCTCCTCTACGCCCCCAACGTCAACTCCTACAAGCGGTTCGCCGCCGGCTCGTTCGCGCCGACCGCGATCGCGTGGGGGGATGACAACCGCACCTGCGCGGTGCGGCTGGTCGGCCACGGCGCCGGTGCCCGGATGGAGAACCGGCTGCCCGGCGCGGACGTCAACCCCTACCTGGCGCTGGCCGCGATGCTCGCCGGCGGCCTGCACGGCATCGAGAAGGGCCTCGAGCTGGAGGACGAGCTGGTCGGCAACGCCTACACGTCCGACCGCCCGCACGTCCCGCGCACGCTCGCCGCGGCCCGCGAGGCCTTCGCCGCGTCCGAGGTGGCGCGTACGGCGTTCGGCACCGAGGTCGTCGACCACTACCTGAACATGGCCGACGTCGAGCTCGCGGCGTACGACGCAACCGTCACCGACTGGGAGCTCAACCGCGGATTCGAGAGGCTCTAGTGGTCAGCTCCGGAAGTTCGTCGTGTGTCCCGCACCCCGGGCACGCACCTCGCTGCGTTGTCGTCGACTCGACGGGCCTCCGGCCCGCCTTCGCTCCTCCGCCTTGCGAGGCACGCACCCGGAGCACGGCCCACCCCCGACCCACCTCCGGAGATGACCACTCGTGACCGACATCTACACCGTCGTCAACCCCGCCACCGCCGCGCCGGTGATCGACGTCCGGCTGGCCTCGGCCGAGGAGACCGACGCCGCCATCGAGCGCGCCCACGAGGCGTTCGCGTCGTGGCGCGACGTCGCGCCGGGTGAGCGGGCGGCGCTGCTGCGCCGGTTCGCGGCCGTGGTCGACGAGCACGTCGACGAGCTGGCCGAGCTCGAGGTGCTCAACGCCGGCCACACCTGGGGCAACGCCCGCTGGGAGGCGCGCAACGTCCGCGACTGCCTCAACTACTACTCGGCGGCGCCGGAGCGGCTTTTCGGCCGGCAGATCCCGGTGGCGGGCGGTGTCGACCTGACCTTCCACGAGCCGCTCGGCGTGGTCGGGGTGATCGTGCCGTGGAACTTCCCCATGCCGATCGCCGGCTGGGGCTTCGCCCCCGCGCTCGCGGCCGGAAACACCGTGGTGCTCAAGCCCGCCGAGCTGACCCCGCTGACGGCCGTCCGGCTCGGCGAGCTCGCCGTGGAGGCGGGCCTGCCGGAGGGCGTGCTCACCGTCATCCCGGGCCACGGCACGGTGGTCGGCGAGCGGTTCGTCGCCCACCCGCTGGTGCGCAAGGTCTGCTTCACCGGCTCGACCGCGGTCGGCAAGCAGATCATGGCCGGCTGCGCGGAGCAGGTGAAGCGGGTGACGCTCGAGCTGGGCGGCAAGAGCGCGAACATCGTGTTCGCCGACGCCGACATCGCGGCGGCCGCCGCCAGCGCCCCGGGAGCCGTCTTCGACAACGCCGGCCAGGACTGCTGTGCCCGCTCGCGGATCCTGGTCGAGCGGTCGGCGTACGACGAGTTCGTGGCGCGGCTGGAGCCGGCGGTGACCGGCCTGCGGGTGCTCGACCCGAGCGACGAGTCCTCGGAGATGGGGCCGCTGATCTCGGCCCGCCAGCGCGACACGGTCACCGGCTTCCTGGGCGAGGCCGAGGTCGCCTTCTCCGGTACGACGCCGGGTGGTGACGGGTTCTGGGTGCCCCCGACCGTCGTGCTCAACGAGGATCCGGGAGCGCGGATCTGGCGCGAGGAGGTGTTCGGCCCGGTCGTAGCCGTGATGCCCTTCGACGACGAGGCGCACGCGGTCGAGCTGGCCAACGACACCGAGTACGGCCTCTCCGGCTCGATCTTCACCAACGACCTCGGCCGCGGCCTGCGGGTCGCTCGCGCGGTGCAGGCGGGCAACCTCAGCGTCAACTCGCACTCCTCGGTGCGCTACTGGACGCCGTTCGGCGGCTACAAGCAGTCCGGCCTCGGCCGCGAGCTCGGTCCCGACGCGCCCAACGCGTTCACCGAGGAGAAGAACGTCTTCATCGCCCACTGACCAGCCAGCGAGGCCGTCGTCGATGGCCTCGCGACGGCACCAGAAAGGAACACGCACATGGCAGGACGCATCGACGGCAGGGTCGCGGTGGTGACCGGAGGCTGCTCCGGCATCGGGCTGGCGACCGTGCGCCGTTTCGCCGACGAGGGCGCGAAGGTCGTCATCGGCGACCTGGATGCCGCACGCGGCACCGAGGTGGTGGAGAAGCTCGGCGGGGCCGAGGTGGCCACCTTCGTCACGGTCGACGTGACCAACAAGGAGCAGGTCGACGCGCTGTTCAAGACCGCCAAGGACACCTACGGCTCGGTCGACATCGCGTTCAACAACGCCGGCATCTCGCCGCCCGAGGACGACTCGATCCTCGACACCGACCTCGAGGCCTGGCGGCGGGTGCAGGAGGTCAACCTGACCAGCGTCTACCTATGCTGCAAGGCCGCGCTCCCCTACATGCTCGAGCAGAAGCGCGGCTCGATCATCAACACCGCGTCGTTCGTGGCCGTGATGGGCGCGGCGACGTCGCAGATCTCCTACAGCGCCTCCAAGGGCGGCGTGCTGTCGATGTCGCGCGAGCTCGGCGTGCAGTTCGCGCGCGAGGGCGTGCGGGTCAACGCGCTCTGCCCGGGGCCGGTCAACACTCCACTGCTGCAGGAGCTGTTCGCCACGGATCCCGAACGGGCCGCCCGCCGGCTGGTGCACGTGCCGATGGGCCGGTTCGCGGAGCCGGACGAGATGGCGAACGCCGTACTCTTCCTGGCCTCGGACGAGTCGTCGTTCATCACGGCCAACACGTTCCTGGTCGACGGCGGCATCTCGGGTGCCTACGTCACGCCGCTCTGAGCGCATGAGACTGAGCGCACGAGACCGAGCGCATGAGACCGAGCGCATGAGGATGGCGAGTACGCCGGTCGTCGGCCTGTCCACCTACCGCGAGACCGCCCAGTGGGGGGTCTGGCGACAGCCCGCCGACCTGCTCCCCTCTACGTACGCCGACGCGGTGGCGGCCGCGGGCGGCGTACCGGTGCTGCTGCCTCCGTCCGGCCAGCCGGAGGCGGCAGCGGCAGTGGTCGCGCGGCTGGACGCGCTCGTGATCTCCGGCGGCGCCGACGTCGAACCCGCCCGCTACGGCGCCGAAGCGCACCCCCGCACGGCCGACTGGCGGCCCGACCGGGACGCGTGGGAGCTGGCCCTGCTGGCGGCGGCCGACGAGGCCGGCCTTCCGGTCCTGGGCATCTGCCGCGGCCACCAGCTGATGGCCGTGTACGCCGGTGGCACGCTCGACCAGCACACGCCGGACCTCGTCGAGTCCGACGACCACAGCCCCGGCATTGACGTCTTCGGTCCGATCCAGGTGTCGACCACGCCCGGCTCCCGGCTGGCCGGGCTGGTCGGCGAGCACACCATCGTCGCCTGCCACCACCACCAGTCGGTGCGCGACCACCCCGGGCTGGTCCTCGTCGCCCATGCCGCTGACGGGACGGTCGAGGCGATGGAGCGGCCGGACAAACGCTTCTGGCTCGGCGTGCAGTGGCACCCGGAAGAAGGCGCCGATCACGGGCTTCTCCGGGGTCTGGTGGAGGCGGCCCGCACCGCGGGCTGAGGCGTTCCGACCTGGCTCCCGACGTTGCCGGACGCATCCGGCCGACCCCGGCCCGGCAACGCCCTGAAGGCTCGGTCACAATCCACTCGTGCCCCGCCCTCTCCTCGCCGTCGCCCTGCTCCTGGTCCCGCCGGTCGTGCTCGCGGCGACCAACATCGACAGCTGGAGGCTGGGCTCCGACGGGCTGGCGACCCTGGCCAACGTGCAGGGCTGGTACGCCGTCGTACCCTTTCTCGTCGCCTGGGCGATCGCCGGCGGCTCACCGGTTCGGGGCACCCTGGTCGGGGGCCTCGAGGGGCTGCTCTCGATCCTGGCCTACTACGGCTACTCCTGGCTCGTCCACGGCGCCCACTCGGCAACCTCGCAGCTCGGCGCCTCCGGGGCCGCCTGGGTAGTCGGCGCCACCCTCGGCGGTTTCCTGTACGGCGGCCTCGGCGGACTCGCCGGCACCCACCCCGACCGACGGCCTGTCGTCCGGGCGTTCGCCTTCTCCCTGACCGCCGCCACCATCGCCGCTGAGGCGGTGCTCATGATCCTCGGCGCCCGCCGCCGCTTCGACCTCCCCGGGCTCGAGGTGGCCGCCGCGGGCCTGCTGGTCGTCGCTACCGGGCTGGTCGCGCTGGCCTGGCTCCGCACCGGCCGCACCGCCACCCTCCGGGCGTTGCTGGTCGCCGGCGTCCTCGGCGCTGCCGGCTTCGCGGTGCTTCTGGCGCTCGAGGAACGGTTCGCCTACCCGACGCTGTGAGCCGGATGGGCAGTTACACCCACGCGTCACCCGCACAGATGCGTCGTACGACCGACGCGCGCGGGCGTCCTGGACTCCTAGCGTGGGGCGCACCCAAGCACGCGGAGGACACCATGACCACCACCATCGAGACCGTCATCATCGGCGCCGGACAGGCCGGCCTCTCGACCGGATACCACCTGCAGCGCCAACACCGCCCGTTCGTCATCCTCGACGCCGCCGCCCGCGTGGGCGACCAGTGGCGCCAGCAGTGGGACAGCCTGAGGCTCTACTCCCCCACCAGGTACGACGGCCTCCCCGGCCTGCCGTTCCCCGGCACGCCGTGGTCGTTCCCGAGCAAGGACCAGGCCGCCGACTACCTCGAGCAGTACGCCGCCCGGTTCAAGCTGCCCGTCCGGTTCCACACCCGGGTCGAGCGTCTCGAGTCCGACGGCGACGGCGGCTACGTCGTACACACCAGTCAGGGCGAGTTCCGCTGTCGGAACGTCGTGATCTGCACCGGCACCTTCGGACGCACGCCCAGCGTGCCGTCGTTCGCCGACCAGCTCGACCCCGGCATCCTGCAGCTGCACTCGAGTGAGTACCGCCGCCCCGGCCAGCTCCGGGACGGACCGGTGCTGGTCGTCGGCGCCTCGCACTCCGGCACCGACATCGCCTACGAGGTGGCGCAGACCCACCCGACGATCCTGGCCGGGCGCTACTGCGGCCAGATCCCCCCGCGCATCGACACGCCCAAGATGCGCGTTCTCTTCCCCATCATCGTGTTCGTGTGGCGGCACGTCCTGACCCGGCGTACGCCCGTCGGCCGCAAGGAGATGCCGAAGGTGCGCTTCCACGGCGGGCCGATGATCCGGGTCAAGAAGGCGGACCTCGAGGCCCGTGGCGTCCAGCGGATCACCGAGCGGGTGACCGGCGTCGAGGGGGGCCGACCCGTGATCGACGGCCGGGCGTACGACGTTTCCACCGTCGTGTGGGCGACCGGCTTCCGGCAGATCTTCGACTGGATCAAGCTGCCGGTCCTCGGCGCGGACGGCTGGCCGGTCGAGTACCGCGGCGTCGTCAAGGACGCCCCCGGTCTCTTCTTCTGTGGCCTGTCCTTCCAGTTCGGGTTCGGGTCGATGGTGCTGCTCGGGGTCGGTCGCGACGCCGAGTTCGTCGCCGGCAAGATCACCGAACGCAGCCGGCGTACAGCCTCCGCCAAGCGGCCCGCCGCGGTGGCCTGACCGGCGGCAGCGAGCAGGCGCCATGAAGCCGCGACGCAGCCTCGATCCGGCCGTATCCTCCGAAGAGGAGGTCCACGGCATGGGCGTGATCGAGGAACTGAGACAGGCTCGCGAGACGTTCGAACGCGGTGACTGGGTCACCGCGTTCGACGCCTGGACCGACATCGACCCCGAGGCCTTCGGCCCCGCCGACCTGCACAGCCTGGCCACCGCGGCGTTCCTGCTCGGCAAGCACGACGAGTGCGTGGCCGCGATCCAGAGCGCCTTCCACGCGTACGCCGACCGCGGCGAGCTCGCCCAAGCGGCACGATGCGCCTTCTGGATGAGCATGGTGCTCGCCACCGGCGGCGACCCCGCGTTGGCCGCCGGTTGGGCGGCCCGCGCCGATCGGCTGCTCGAGGACATCGGCGACGATGTGGTGGAGCGCGGATACGTCCGCTTCCTGCACATGTTCCACCACCTCGACGCCCAGGACTGGGCGGCGGCCGCAGCGGACGCGGCCTTCGTGACGGAGTACGGACGTCGGTTCACCGACCCGGACCTGCTCGCCCTCGGCCTGTCCGCCGAAGGCCGGATGAGCCTCTACTCGGGCCGCGTGCCGAGGGGTCTCGCGCTCTTGGACGAGGCGATGCTCGGCGTCGCGGCCGGGGACGTCTCGCCGGTCTTCGCGGGCAACGTCTACTGCGTGATGATCGAGGGCTGCCAGGAGATCTCCGACCTCGAGCGCGCGGCCGAGTGGACCACGGCGCTGACCCGCTGGTGTGGTGCTCAGCCCGGGCTCGTGGCGTTCACGGGGCAGGCCGCGGTGCATCGCGGCCAGATCATGCGGATCCGGGGCGTCTATG
>DASXRJ010000181.1:0-2921 GCA_036506675.1 Nocardioides sp.
CGCGTGAGACCGAGGTGCTCGGCCTGATCGCGGAGGGCCTGTCGAATCCGGAGATCGCGGCCCGGCTGGTGGTCAGCGACGAGACCGTCAAGACCCACGTCAGCCGGCTGCTCGGCAAGCTCGGCCTGCGCGACCGCACCCAGGCCGTGATCGCCGCCTACGAGTCCGGCCTCGTCGTCCCCGGGAGGTCAGCTTGAGCGGTTCCCCAGGCGCCGGAGCGCCGGTACTCGGTCAGCAGTGCAAGCCCGATGGCGAGCTGGACGAGACCGATCAGGCCCTGGAACACGACGTACCAGTTCGGTAGGGGTGTGGGCACGACATCGGTGAGCTGCAAGGCGGCTGCCGGTACCCGCAGCGCCCCCGCCAAGAATGCGACCAGGATCAGCCAGAAGATCCATCGCCAGCGCCGCAGTACGCCGATCGACACCAGCGCGAGGAAGGCCGCCAGGGCGAGCAGGAAGATCGTCTTGGTCCATCGCGGCCAGCTGGGCGGGAAGCTGACTGCTTGGTCGTAGACGTCCGGTGCCGCTGCGCGGATGACGACCAAGCTGCCCACGGCCATCACGAAGAAGCCGAGGACGAGCGACTGGGTCCGGGTGATGACGGCGCACCTCCTCAGTTGCCGGGAATGCGCTGCCAGCCTGCCGTGCCGCCGCCTCCTTGTCACGAGTGTCGAGGCGCCAGGCTTGAACGGCTGGCCTGCCCGGGCTGGATCTTCCGCGGTACTTCGGGCAGGCGTAGCGTGCTCGCCAGGACGTTTCTCACATCAGTTGCCGGCCTTGCTTCGGCATCCGATGGCCCGGGCCGGCGCGTACGGGAGGGCCGCTCGATGAAACGCACCTCAGTACTTCTCGCCACGCTCGGCACGGTCGTAGCACTGCTTCCGACGCTGCCCGCCTCGGCCCAGACTGCCAGCGCAGCCCTGGTCAGCGTGGGCTCACCGGCGACGATCACGCCGCCCAACCACCAGAACGAACCCGCCGTGGCCGTCGATGCCAACCATCCGAGCGTGCTCGTGGCGGGTTCCAACGACTACGTCGACCAGCCGATCTGTCCCAAGGACCTGATGGCCGTCAACGGCCGGTGCGACGCCTTCGCCACCGGCGCCGGGGTCTCCGGGATCTACTTCTCGTTCGACTCCGGTCACACCTGGACACAGCCGACGTACACCGGGTGGACCGGCCGCAACTGCCCGCCGGTCTCGACCTGCCCCGGTGAGTTCGGACCGATCCGGACGCTGCCTTGGTACTACGAGAACGGGCTGATCAGCGACGGCGACCCGGCGGTGGCAGTCGGACCGAAGCCGGGTCCGAACGGCTTCTCGTGGGGCAACGGCTCGCGGGTCTACTACGCCAACCTCACGTCGGCCATCGGCCAGGGGTTCCCGAACACGACGTTCCGGGGCTTCGAGGCGCTGGCGGTCTCGCGGCTGGACGACCCGACGCCGGCCAGCGTGCAGCTGAAGAGCAGCTGGAAGCCGCCGGTGATCATCAACACCCGGAGCAGCCAGACGGCGTTCGAGGACAAGGAGCAGATCTGGGCGGACAACGCCACGTCGTCGCCGTTCTTCGGTCGCGTCTACGTCTGCGCGCCGCAGTTCCGCAGCGTGGGCCAGCACCTGCCTGGCAACTTCCCCGCGCCGCTCGAGGTGTCGGTCTCGCCCGACGGCGGGTCGACGTGGACGACGAAGCAGATCACCCGCGCCGGGACGGAGGGACGCGGTCCCACGCTGTGGGGCGTCAGCGGCTGCACGGTTCGCACGACGAGCACCGGCGTGGTGTACGTCTTCGCTCAGATGTTCGAGAACCCGGCACTCGTGGGCCTGCCGACCCACAGCTTCCACGTGATGTGGACGTCGACCGACGGCGGTAAGTCCTGGTCGAAGATGACCACGCTGTGGCGCAGCACCGACCCGTGCTACTTCGTCGACCCGATCTACGGCCGCTGCGTGATGGACGGGTACGCCGGCGCGCGCACCGACCTGTCCGCGGCGCCCAGCGTCGACATCGCGAACGGCGCACCGACCGGTGCCGACGCGACCGACACGATCATCGACGCCTGGGTCGACGGCACGCTCAACGCCGAGAAGGTGATGGTCGCGTGGAACCGCGACGGGCAGTGGAGCACACCTGCCGCGGTCTCGCTGGCCGGTGACCGGCCGATCTACGCCGCACCGTCCATTTCGCCCGCCGGCGACAGGGCGTACGTCGTCTACGAGGCCGTGACCTCACCGTGGCGTGGCGCCGACATGACCTCGCCGCGGCCGTACCACGGTGTGTTCCTCACCGCCGCCGTTCCGGCCTCGGGCGCGGGATCGTGGAGTACGGCGTACGTCGGGCCCATGGGTGACATCCGAGCGTCGTACCCGGGCCACGACATCTACCAGGAGCGCATCGGTGACTACGTGTACGCCGCGGCCACGCGTACCTACGGCGTGGGGCTGTACATCGACGCCTCGAACGCGGCGGTGTGCCCGGCGGTCCAGGCGTACCGGGCCGCGTCGCTCGCGGCCGGCGAGCGGGCTCTTCCGTCGCCGTACCCACCGACCGATTGCCCGGCGACGTTCGGCAACACCGACGTGGTCGCGGCGACGACCGGCTGACCGGCACAGCGGGCGGGTTCGGCGCACAGCCGAACCCCGCCCGCAGGTCCGGTTCACAGCCCGTAGAGGTCGACTCCAGACCGGGTAGCCGGTACTCACGGTGGTCTCGACGTCGCGGCAGACGCCGTTGACGACGGTCGCGCCGACGCCTCGCGACGAGGCGACCCGAGTCATGATCCCGCCCCACACCGTGCAGTCCGTGCGGCCCTGGTTGTCGATCACGACCACGGCGCCGGCAGGCACATCGTCGAGGAAGTCGCCGACCGTTCCGCTCCGATCCTGGACCGGCTCGTACCTCACGGTGTACGCAGGGCCGCAC
>DASXRJ010000182.1:0-9942 GCA_036506675.1 Nocardioides sp.
GAACACGATGCCGGAGATGGACGCGGCGGCGCCGATCGCTCCGATGAGGCCTCCCGCCTGGATCGCGAAGCGGGTTCCTGCTCGTGTCTGTTGGATCGTGTTGACGGTCATGATGTGCCTTTCTGTTTGGGTGCTGAGTGCAAGCCTGCGGCGTCTCGGATCCGCGCACAGCCGCCGCGAGGATGGTTGGTCAGGTCCGCCGACGGGCGGATGCCCGGCGCGCCGGTCCGCCGGATGGGGGAACGCGGCCTCCGCCGCCGGGCGGCAGCGCGCGGCCGATTGCGCCCGTACGCTGCGATCGTGCACGAGCCGCAGGATCGCGACCGCCTGCTCGATCTGATGATCGCGCTGGCGATGGCGGTCGCGGCCGTCGGCAGCGTGCTCACGAAGTCTCCGAGTACCGGCTACGTCCAACCCGAGCCGAACGTCTGGCTCGCGTTGCTGGCGGCGATCGCCGGCCTCTCGCTCGCGCAGCGCCGGCGCTGGCCGTTGGGTGTGCTGCTGGTGACCGTCGCGGCCGACACCGCGATCGAGTGGCACGGCTGGAACCCCAACCTGGTCAAGGTGTGCGTACTGTTCGCGCTCTACGGGGTGGCGGCGTGGCGGTCGCCGAAGCTCTCCGGGGCCTGCGTCGTCGGTCTGTACGCCGTCCAGGCGGTCGTCTACTACGTGCCCGCGCCGCCGTCGTCGCGCGAGCAGGTGTCGCCGGAGACGTTCATCTATGTCGGGGTGTGGGTGCTCGGACTGGTGGTACGCCGTTGGCGACTCGGGCGGGCCGAGGCGCTCGAGCGCGCGATGACGACCGAGCGCACCCGCGCGGCCGCGGTCGAGCGAGCGGTGTTCGCCGAGCGACGGAGGATCGTCGGCGAGCTCCACGACGTGGTCACGCACACCTTGTCGGTGATCACCGTCCAGTCGTCGGTGGCCCGGCACCTGGTCGGCACCCGGCCGCAGGACGCCGCGCCCGCGCTGGCCGTCATCGAGAGCGCCAGCCGAGCCGCCCTCGATGACCTGCGTCGCATGCTCGGTCTGCTCAGGGCGGGCCCACGAACGCAAGAGGAGGCGCCCGCCTCGCCTGATCCTGTACGGGTGCACCCGCTGGACCTGGTGTTCGGCGCGGCGATGGCCGCGGTGAGCGTGAGCAGCGTCCTGACCACCGATCCGACCGACGCCTACAGCTACCCGGATCCCGATCTGCGCCTGGCCTTGTTTGCGCTGGTGTCCGGGTTCGCGCTGGCGTGGTGTCGGCGTTGGCCGGCCACGGTGCTGGCCGTGGTCCTGGGATCGGTCGGGCTGGTGTCGGGCCTGGGTTGGAACGCCGGCGGGACACCGGTGTGCCTGGCCATCGCGCTGTACGCCGTGGCCAGCTGGCAGGACCGGCGCCGGGCCGTCGGCGGTCTGCTCGCGGTGTACGCAGTGATGGGGGTCCTCGCGCTCGTGCGGGCGCCGTACTTCGACAGCCCCTTCGCGTTCGTCAGCGTGGTGGCCTTCAGCACCGTCTGGGTGATCGGTCGGTTCTCCCGGAACCGTCGGCTCGGTCTGCAGGCGGCGGTCGCGCGAGCGCTGGCCGCGGAGCGGGACCGTGCCGTCGCCGCCGAGCGCGCGGTCGTGGAGGAGCGCCTACGGGTCGCCCGGGACCTGCATGACGTCGTGTCACACACGCTGTCGGTGATCGCGGTGCAGGCGGGTGTCGCCGGCTACGTGGTCGACGACCGGCCCGAGCAGGTGCTGCCGGCGCTGCAGATCATCGAGGACTCCTCCCGAAGGGCGTTGGCGGACCTGCGGCACCTCTCCGACGTACTCGACACCGACACCGAGGCGGCGCTCGCGCCGGTGCCCGGTCTTGCCGAGCTGGAGCTGCTCGCGTCGACGCATCGGGTGACCGACGGTCCGGTCTCCCTGTCGGTCGACGCTGCGGTCGCGGAAGAGCCCGACAGCCTGCGGGCGACCGTCTACCGGCTGGTGCAGGAGGCCCTCACCAACGTGCGCAAGCATGCGTCCGGGGCACCGGTCACGGTCGAGGTCCGCGCAGCCGACGGACGCGTCGAGGTGCGCGTGGAGAACGGCGGCCCGGTCGTCTCTGCCACGTCCGGACGGTCCGGCGATCCGGGCTTCGGGCTGGTCGGGATGCGCGAGCGCGTGGCACTCTTCGACGGAACGATCGACGCTGGGCCGACCGCTGACAGTGGCTTCCGGGTCCACGCCGTACTGCACAGCCGGATCAGGGACGGAGCGGGCGTGTGAGCACCCTGCGGGTCGTGGTGGTCGACGACCAGGAGCTGGTCAGGGCAGGTTTCGTAGCGCTGCTGTCCTCGGCGCCGGATCTCGAGGTGGTCGGCGAGGCTGGCCAGGGCGAGGAAGCGGTCCGGGTGGTGCGGGAGACGCGGCCCGACGTGGTGTTGATGGACGTGCGGATGCCGGTGCTCGACGGGATCGAGGCCACGCGACAGATCACCACCGAGCCGTCCTGCGCCTACACGAGGGTGATCGCCCTGACGACGTTCGGGATGGACGAGTACGTCTTCGGAGCGCTCCGCGCCGGTGCGGTCGGGTTCCTGCTGAAGGACACCCCGCCGGTCGAGCTGTTGCGGGCGGTCCGGGCGGCCGCCGACGGTGAGTCGTTGCTCTCCCCGCCGATCGCCCGGCGCCTCATCGAGGTGTTCGCGAGCATGCCCGCACCGGCGGCGTCTCGGCCGACGCTGGATCTCACCGACCGGGAGGCGGACGTGCTGAGGCTGGTTGCCCAGGGGCTGTCCAACAGCGAGATCGCTGAGACCCTGCACATCGGCGCTGCCACGGTGAAGACCTACGTGAGTCGGCTGCTGACGAAGTTCGACCTGACCACGCGCGTCCATCTGGTCATCCACGCCTACGAAACCGGCGTGGTCGCGCCGAGCCCGGGACCCGAAGGCGGTCGGTGACGGCGTCAGGCCCAGGCGTGCCCTAGCGCTGCCCGATCCCGCGCCGGTGGCAGCCCACCAGGTGGGTGTCGACGATGCCGATGGCCTCCATCAGCGCGTAGACGGTGGTCGGGCCGACGAAGGCGAAACCGCGCTTCTTGAGCTCCTTGGCCAGCGCCTTCGACTCCGGTGACGTGGACTGGACCTCGTCGGTGGTCTCCGGGCTCGGTCCCGGGTCGGGCCGGTACGACCAGACCAGGTCCTCCAGGCTCCCATCCAGCGCCAGCAGCGCCCGGGCGTTGGTGATGGTGGCCGCGATCTTGAGCCGGTTGCGGACGATGCCGGCGTCGAGCATCAGGTCCGCGGCCTTGGCGTCGTCGTACGCCGCGATCTTCTCGGGATCGAAGCCGTCGAAAGCGAGCCGGAAGTTGTCGCGCTTGGTCAGGATCGTCGACCATGACAGCCCCGACTGGAACGCCTCCAGCGTCAGTCGCTCGAAGACCGCCACCTCGCCGCGCACCGGCACGCCCCACTCGGTGTCGTGGTAGTCGCGCATCATCCCCGGCACCGAGCCCCACGGGCAGCGCGCGATGCCGTCGTCGCCGATCACTGGTCCACCCATGCCCGGCATCCTCGCAGGCCGCACCGACAGTCACCTCGACGCTCACCTCGACCCGGCCTCGACACTCGGGGCACCTCCGGGCACGATCGAGGGCATGAAGATGCCCAAGGCAACCGACGAGGACAAGGACCGCTTCCGGGAGTACGTCGCCGGGGTCGCCGGCGCCGAGGTGAAGCCGATGTTCGGCCAGCTCGGCGCGTTCGTGAACGGCAACATGTTCGCGGGGCTCTTCGGCTCCGACATCGGGCTCAAGCTGGCCGCCGACGACCTCGAGTCGCTGGCCAGTGCGGGTGGCGGGCCGTTCGGGCCGGAGGAGCGACCGATGGGCGGGTTCCTGAGCCTGCCGACGGCGTACACCTCGGAGCAAGCGGCGCCCTGGGTCGAGAAGGCCGCGGCGTACGTCGGGACCTTCCCACCCAAGGCGAAGAAGAAGTAACCGGTCGCCCAGCCGTAACCGAGGGCAGCATCGGCGTTCACCGGGCTGGACCAGGGTCGTGACACCGCAGTCCGCACCCTGCCCAAGGAGCCCTCATGGTCAATGTCGACCGCCGCCGATTCCTCACCATCGCCGGAGGCGCCACCGCCGCCTCGATGCTCACCCAGAGCATCGAGCGGGCCGCCGCCATCCCGGCCCACCGGGCCACCGGCTCGCTCAAGGACGTCGAGCACGTCGTCGTCCTGATGCAGGAGAACCGGTCGTTCGAGCACTACCTCGGGAAGCTCCGCGGCGTACGCGGCTTCGGCGACCCGCACCCGGCCGTGCTGCCGAGCGGGAAGACGGTCTGGAGCCAGTCCGACGGCACCCGGGAGATCCTGCCGTTCCACCCGACGGCCGACGACCTCGGCGCCCAGTTCCTGCAGGGCCTCGACCACACCTGGAAGGGCGGCCAGCAGGCGTTCGCGAAGGGGGTCTACGACCAGTGGATCCCGGCCAAGACGCCGGTGACGATGGCCTACCTCGAGCGCGAGGACGCGTCGTTCCACTACGCGCTCGCCGACGCGTTCACCGTATGCGACGCGTACTACTGCTCGTTCATCGGCAACACCGACCCGAACCGCTACTACATGTGGTCCGGCTGGACCGGGAACGACGGCAAGGGCGGCGGCCCCGTGCTCTACAACGACGAGCTGGGCTACGACTGGACGACGTACCCCGAGCGGCTGGACAAGGCCGGCGTCTCGTGGAAGGTCTACCAGGACGAGGGCACCGGGCTCGACGCCGCCGGATACTGGGGCTGGACCGACGACCCCTACATCGGCAACTACGGCGACAACTCGCTGCTCTACTTCAACCCCTACCGCAACGCGCAGCCCGGCGACGCGCTGTACGAGAAGGCCCGCCGCGGCACCAAGGCCCGGGACGGTCAGGACTACTTCGAGCTGCTGCGGGCCGACGTACAGTCCGGCAACCTGCCGCAGGTCAGCTACATCGCGGCGCCCGAGGCGTTCAGCGAGCACTCCAACTGGCCGACCAACTACGGCGCCTGGTACATCGCGAAGGTCCTCGACGCGCTGACGTCGAACCCCGAGGTGTGGAGCAAGACGGCGCTGTTCATCACGTACGACGAGAACGACGGCTTCTTCGACCACCTGGTCCCGCCGCACGCCACCAACCCGCAGATCCCGGGCAGGTCCACCGTGCCGACCGACAACGAGTTCTACGCCGGCAGCCTGGGCGACGGGGCGTTCGGGATGGGACCCCGGGTGCCGATGTTCGTGGTCTCCCCGTGGAGCAAGGGCGGCTGGGTCAGCTCCGAGACCTTCGACCACACCTCTGTCATCCGGTTCATGGAGGAGCGGTTCGGCGTCGTCGAGCCGAACATCACCCCGTGGCGGCGGGCGGTCGCCGGTGACCTGACCTCGGCGTTCGACTTCTCCAAGACCGAGCCCGAGCTGCCGGCGCTGCCGGACACGTCGGCGTGGAAGCCGTTCGACGACAAGCGGCACCCGTCGTACCGGCCGGTCGCCCCGGCGCGGGGCACCATGCCGAGCCAGGAGCCGGGGGTCCGCCCGGCCCGCCCGACCGGCTACGACCTCGACGTCTTCGAGCGGCAGGCCCGCGGCGCCGTCACCGCCGAGGTGATCAACAAGGGCGGACTCGGGGCCCACCTGCAGGCCCGGCTGCTCACCCCCGCGGGCGCTCCGCACGCCTACACGGTCGGTGCGGGCGACTCGCTCACCGCGACCTGGCCGGTGACCGGAGCCTACGAGGTGCACCTGCACGGGCCGAACGGCTTCTTCCGCGGGTACGCCGGCGACTCGCGCTCCGACCGGGCCGCGGCCGGCGTACGACGGCAGGGCGACAGCCTCTCCCTGCTGGTGACCGTCACCGCGCCGCGCGGGGTGGAGGTCGTCGTCGAGGACGCGTACGCCGGCGCCGTTCCCCTGGCCGGTGGGCTGGCCACCCTCGACACGACCGCCTCATCCGGTTGGTACGACGTCACCGTGGCCGTGCCCGGCACCACCTGGCGGCGTACCTTCGCCGGTCACCTCGAGGACGGGACCGCGTCGGCCAGCGACCCCGCGCTGGGTCGTTGAGCCTCAGGGTGTGTCTCCCTATCCTCGGCCGTCGCGAGCGGCGTCCCGTGCGTGCGCTGGCAAGACGGAGGAGGGAGGCGATGCGCCAGCATCGACGACCGACGACAACGCAGCCAGGGAACGTGCGGGGGGTCGCGCAGCAGGCCATGGGATGGGGGGACACCCTAGGAGCGGTACTCCGGGTTCTCCCAGTCGTAGCGGGTCCCGGCGTCCCACTCCGAGCGCAGGTTGCCGTAGCCGGGCACCCCGCCGGCGTCCTTCAGCAGCTTGGCCTGGTGCATGAGGTTCCAGGTCATGAAGGTCGTGTTGCGGTTGGTGAAGTCGTTGTCGGGGCCGCCGCTGCCGGGGTCGAGGTACGACGGCCCCGGCCCGGCCTCTCCGATCCAGCCGGCGTCGGCGTTGGGCGGGATCGTGTAGCCGACGTGCTGGAGGCTGTAGAGGATGTTCTGCGCGCAGTGCTTGATGCCGTCCTCGTTGCCGGTGATCAGGCAGCCGGCGACCCGGCCGTAGAAGAGGTACTGGCCCTTCTCGTTGAGCATCCCGCTCAGCGAGTAGATCCGCTCGATGAACTGCTTGGTGATGCTGGAGTTGTCGCCCAGCCAGATCGGGCCGGCGACGACCAGGATGTCGCTGGCCAGGATGCCGGGATAGAGGTCCGGCCACTCGTCGTACTCCCAACCGTGCTCGCGCATGTCGGGGTAGACCCCGGTCGCGATCCGGTGGTCGACGAAGCGGATCTCGTCCACGTCGACGCCGTGCTTGCGCATGATGGTGGCGCTGGCGTCGACGAGCCCCTGGGTGTTGCTGAGCTCGGGGCTCTTCTTGAGGGTGCAGTTGACGTACGTCGCCTTGAGGCCGGTGAAGTCCCAGTCAGTCATGAGTCGACCTTGCCCCGCGCCGGCGTCGCTGACAACGATCCGGTCCTTACGGACCAGTGACGGCTGGGGTGGGCTGCGAGACTGGGCCCTCACTCTGAAGGGGGAATCGATGACCGACACCCGACTCGACCGGGCCGGCGAGCTCTACGAACGGGCCGTCTTCGCCGGCGACGCATCCGCGATCAGGCTGGGGCTTCTGGAGGTGGACGCGGTCGAGGCGGACGCCGCGTTGGCGCGCGGCCGGCTGCTGCACGCGTCGTACCTGCTTGATGGTTCCGAGGATCCCGCACAGCTGCCACTGCTGGAGCGCGCCGTCGAGCTGTACGACGGTCTCGGCGACGACCGCGGCCTGGCCGAAGCGTTGTTCTGGGTGGCGATCCGGCACCAGGTGATCCACGGAGACCAGGCCACCGCCCTGCCGTTGCTCTCCCGCGCCCATCGGCTCGCGGAGCGGGCCGACGACCGGCTGACGCTGTCTTATGTGCTGCGCCACCTCTGCTTCGTCGAGAAGGACGCCGGCCGGGTCGACCGCGCCCGCGAGCTGATGGCTGAGTCGACCCAGCTGCGGCGTGACCTCGGTTTCTCGGCCGGCGTCGCCGCCAACCTGGTGGGGCTGGCCTACCTGTCGGCCGAGCTGGGCCGTCCCGACGAGTCCGGCCCGCTCCTCGACGAGGCGGCCGACCTCGCCGACCGGTCCGGTGCGGCCGCCGTACTCACGTGGGTCGAAGAGGCCCGCACCAACCTCGGCGTCTAGCGAGGCGCTACGCGACGGCCAGCGCGCGCATGCCGCCGTGGTCTGCAGCGCGTGCTGATGGCTCAGGCCTGCAGAAACGCTGCAGTTCGTACGCCGCCGGCGCGGGCTGAGCGTGAGGGTGAGGCGAGGTCCGACGAACTGCAGCGTTTGTGCAGGTCGGCGGTTGCGCTGCGTCACGTAGCCGCAGCTTCGAGCCCGCGGGTCCTCACCCGGGTTGTTCAGGATTACTGAACAGCGCCGAAACTGAACAAGCCGTCGAGCTAGCCCGCGGACGGCGTACCGGCGCGGGTGAGCATGCGGGCGAGGTCGCGAGTGGCTTCTTGGAGCTCGGGCGAGGCGAGGACGCGGTACGGCGCCTCGATGGCGGCGAGCTTGCGGGCGTACCACTCCGGCACGTTGGTGCTGGCGAGGAGGCGGGTGCCGCCGTCGTCGGTCGGCTCGAGGCGGCCCAGGCTGCGGGACAGCCAGCAGCCGACCCGGTCGGGAGGGGCGTCGATGACGACCTCGACGTCGTACTTCCAACCGGTGCTCAGGTGCTCCTCGATGGTCGCGATCGGGTCGAGGGCGGCGGGTGGGGCGAACGTCTCGTCGAGTACGGCGACCGACGCGACCCGGTCGATGCGCAGCACCCGCTGGGCGTTGCTGGTGTGCGACCAGCAGAGGAGGTACCACCGGCCGCGCCACACCGACACCGCCCACGGGTCGACCTCCATGACCCGGATCTCACTCAGCCGGTAGCTGAGCCGGATCCGGTGGCCGGAGTCGGAGGCGCGCACCAGGATCGCGGTCGTCTCGGGGTCGGGCGCGTGCGTGCCGAAGCCGGTCTCGGTGGTGGTCACCTGCCGGATCGCCGCGACCGACTCGGCCAGCGACGTCGGCAGCACCCGGGTGATCTTGCCGAGCGCGGTGCCGACCGGGTCCGCGCTGTCGACGGCTCCGGGGCGGCCCTCCAAGACGGCCATCACGAGGCCGAGCGCCTCCGCGGCCGACAACATCAGCGGAGGCAGCCGGGTGCCGCGGCCGAGCCGGTAGCCGCCGTACCGACCGGTCGTCGACTCGATCGGGATGCCGGCGTCGCGCAGCAGCCCGACGTAGCGGCGTACGGCGCGGTCGGTGACGCCGAGCCGGCCGGCCAGGCGTTCGGCCGAGACGCCGGGGCTGTCCTGCAGCACCTCCAGGGCGAGCAGCGCCCGCGCGGTCGGGCTGGCGCCGTCCATCAGCGCGAAGTCCATCTGAGACACCCTCCGTTCGCGGACATGATCCGTCCGGGAACGACCGTAGCGCGCGGCACCGACGACATCGGCAGAGCAGCGCGTCCGGACTGATAAGATCGCCTTATGACCCTGCTGGCCGAATACCACGGTGCCCGGCGCGATGAGGAGAGCGCACGGCTGCGCCGTGTCCTCGCGCTGCGTGCGATGGTCGCGACCGGCATGAGCCAGCGTCAGATCGCGGACTTGCTCGGCATCACCCAGTCGGCGGTCAGCCAGCAACTCAAGTTCGCACCCGAGCTCGACGAGGTGCACCCCGAGGTTCTGGTTGAGGCGGCAAGACCGATCCTGAAGGCGTTGGCCGAGGCGAACGGCTACACGCGCCTCGCTGTCTTCGGATCCGTTGCCCGTCATCAGGCCCGCAAGGACTCGGACATCGACCTCCTCGTCGAGACGCCTGAAGGGACGTCGACGTTCGGGTTCATCCGGTTCAAGCAACTCGTCGAACATGTCATCGGCCGTGAGGTCGATTTGGTCGACTACGGCGGCCTCAAGCCCAAGCTCGACGACGACATCCGCCGCGACGCGGTGCTGCTCTAATGGACCGCAAGGTCGCCAAGGAACTGCTCCATATCCTGGGCTGGCTCGAGCGCATCGACGAGATCATCGAGCGAGGCAAGGACGCCTATCTCGCCGACGACCTCCTTCAGGAGGCCGGTGACTCGCTCATGATGAAACTCGGCGAGGCAGCGAACCGGCTGTCGCGGCTGAAAGTGCTCGCGCCCGACGGAGTCGAGTGGGCTCTTGCTGTCGCCAACCGCAACTTCCTCATTCACCAGTACGACGAGATCAACCGCAGACTCACGTGGCTCACCCTCTCGCGCGATCTCCCCGAGTGGAGGTCGTCATTGGACCCACTGTTCTCGGAAGCCACGGTGGCACTCGAAGCGGCGTCGGACTCAGCACCCGCTCAACCGGATGAGTGACGGTCCGCCGCGAGCAGGCCCGTGCGGGGTCATCGGCGTTCCTTGAGCCGGGC
>DASXRJ010000183.1:0-10304 GCA_036506675.1 Nocardioides sp.
GAGCCAGTACAACACGTCGTACAACCTGCTGTTCGCCGACATCCTGCTCATCACGATCCCGCCGCTGCTGCTGTTCCTGTTCTTCCAGCGGCAGATCGTCGCCGGCATGACCGCCGGGTCCGTCAAGGGCTGAACCCGAACCGAAAGGTGAACATGTCCGTCTCCTGGTCCGCCTCGATGATCACCCCGCTCGCCGAGCTCGGCTCCGCGCCGCTGTTCCGCAAGGAGCTCGAGCTCGACGCCGGCCACGGCGCCGTCGACTCCGCGGTGCTGCACATCAGCGGCCTCGGTGTCTTCGAAGCCGCCCTCAACGGCCGTCCCGTCGGCGACGACGTCCTCAGCCCCGGCTGGAGCGCGTACGAGTGGCGCCTGCGCTACCGCTCGTACGACGTCACCGCGTTGCTCGCGGACCGCAGTGTCCTGACCATTGCCGTGGGCAACGGCTGGTACCGCGGCCGGCTCGCCTTCGCGGGCATGCGGGCGCTGTACGGCAAGGAGCTCGGCGTCATCGCCCAGCTGGAGATCGGTTTCGCCGACGGGCACCGCCAGGTCGTCGTCACCGACGAGTCCTGGACGGCCGGCGGGTCCGACGTCGTGGCGGACGACCTGTACGACGGGCAGACCGTCGACGCCCGCCGGCGCGACCCCGACCGGTACACCTTCGGCGCCACGCAGCAGTGGGTCTTCAACGCACGCAAGATCGACTTCGACACCGCCCGGCTGGCGCCGTACACCGGTCCCCCGGTGACGCGCCACGAGGTGCTGAAGCCACAGCGGATCTGGACCTCGCCGAGCGGTCGCACGCTCGTCGACTTCGGCCAGAACCTGGTCGGCTGGCTGCGCTTCACCGTGCGCGGTCCGCGCGGCAGCGAGATCAGGATCCGGCACGCGGAGGTGCTCGAGGACGGCGAGCTCGGCGTGCGACCGCTGCGGGACGCGCAGGCGACCGACCGTTTCATCCTCAGCGGCGGTGAGGACTTCTTCGAGCCCACCATGACCTTCCACGGTTTCCGGTACGCCGAGATCAGCGGCTGGCCCGGCGAGCTGACGACGGACTCGGTCGAGGCCGTCGTCGTGCACTCGGAGCTGCGCCGGACCGGGTTCTTCGAGTGTTCCGACCCGTTGCTCAACCAGCTGCACCGCAACGTGGTGTGGGGCACGAAGGGCAACTTCCTCGACCTGCCGACCGACTGCCCGCAGCGCAACGAACGGCTCGGCTGGACCGGTGACATCGCCGCCTTCGCCCCGTCGGCCGCGTTCCTGTACGACGTGGACGCCTTCCTCGGTGACTGGCTCCTCGACCTGGCCCTGGAGCAGCGCCACCACGACGGCATGGTGCCGTTCGTCATCCCGGACGTGCTCAAGCTGATGCCCGCCCCCGCGGAGTTCCCCGACCCGGACAGCACCGCCGTGTGGAGCGACGCCGCGGTCTGGGTGCCCTGGACGCTGTACCAGGCGTACGGCGACCGCGCGGTGCTCGAGCGGCAGTACGACTCGATGACCGCACACGTACGGCGGGTCGCGTCACTGACCTCCCCGAGCGGGTTGTGGGACACGGGCTTCCAGTTCGGCGACTGGCTCGACCCGGACGCTTCTCCGCACGAGCCCTGGAACGCCAAGGCCGACAACGGCGTCGTCGCCACCGCGTGCCTGTACCGCTCGGCCCGGATCGTGGCCGGGACGGCCGCCCTCCTCGGCCGGGCCGACGACGCGGAGGTGTTCGACGCCCTGGCCGAGCGCACCCGGGAGGCGTTCAACGAGCACTACGTCTCCGGGGACGGCACGATCGTCTCCGACTGCACGACGGTCTACACGCTGGCGATCGCCTTCGGACTGCTCGACGAGCAGACCGAGCAGCTCGCCGGGAAGCGGCTGGCCCAGCTGGTCGCGGAGAGCGGCTACACGATCTCGACCGGCTTCGCCGGCACTCCGTTCATCACCGAGGCGTTGACGAAGACCGGGCACCTCGACGACGCGTATGCCCTGCTCATGCAGCGGGAGTGTCCGTCGTGGCTGTATCCGGTGACGATGGGGGCCACGACGATCTGGGAACGGTGGGACTCGATGCTGCCCGACGGGACGATCAACCCCGGCGAGATGACGAGCTTCAACCACTACGCGCTGGGAGCGGTGGCGGACTGGATGCACCGCACCATCGGCGGCATCGCGCCCGCCGAGCCGGGGTACTCGCGCGTCCGCATCGCGCCGCGACCGGGTGGCGGGTTGACCTGGGCCGACACCCGGCTGGAGACGCGGCACGGGGCGGTGCGGGTCGCGTGGCGCCGTGACGACGGCGCACTCGTCGTGGAGGCGGAGCTGCCACCCGGTGTCACCGGCGTCCTCTCGCTGCCGGGCGCACCCGACGTCGATCTCGGCGCCGGTCGCCACGTCCACTCGGTGGAGTCGTGATGGACTTCGACGACCTGCTCGGCAAGCTCGACCTCCGGTCCAAGGTCCGCCTGCTGACCGGGGCCAGCTTCTTCACCCTGCACGGCGCGGACTCGATCGGGCTGCGGCCGATGGCCTTCTCCGACGGCCCCACCGGCGTCAGGGGCCTGGAGTTCACCGGCGGACCGACCGCCAGCCTGCTGCCCAACGCGACGCTGATCGCGGCGACCTGGGATGTCGACGCGGCGTACGCCGTGGGCCGGCTGCTGGCCGAGGAGGCGCAGCGGCAGGACATCCACGTGGTGCTGGGTCCCACGATCAACCTGCACCGGTCGCCGCTGGGCGGCCGGCTGTTCGAGGCGTACTCGGAGGACCCGCTGCTGACCGGACTGCTCGCCGCGGCCTACGTCAACGGACTGCAGTCGCGCGGGGTCGGCGCCTGCCTGAAGCATCTGGTGGCCAACGAGGCCGAGACCGAGCGGAACACGGTCAACAGCGTCGTCGACGAGCGCACCCTGCGGGAGGTGTACCTGCTGCCGTTCGAGATCGCCGTGACCGACGCCGACCCGTGGTCGGCGATGGCGGCGTACAACGACGTCAACGGCGTTCCCGCCACGGAGCAGGACGAGATCAACAACGGCATCCTCAAGGACGAGTGGGGCTGGCCGGGACTGCTGATGTCGGACTGGTTCGCCACGAAGTCCGCGGCACCCGCCGCCAACGGCGGCCTCGACCTCGTGATGCCCGGTCCCACCGGGCCCTGGGGCGACGCACTGGTCTCCGCGGCCGAGGCCGGGGCTGTGCCGGCCGGCGTCATCGACGAGCACGTACGGCGGCTGCTCAGGCTGGGCTCGCGGGTCGGTGCCCTGGGCACCCCGCACCCGGCGCCGCAGGACCTGCCCGAGCCCGACAGCGAGCTACGCCGGGCGCAGCTGACCGAGCTGGCCGCGGAGGGCATGACCGTGCTGACCAACGACGGCACCCTGCCGCTCGCGCCGGACGTGACGGTAGCGCTGATCGGCCGGCACGCCGTCGAGACGCAGTGCATGGGCGGTGGCTCGGCGCAGGTCCGGCCGCCGCACCAGGTCAGCGTCGCCGAGGGTCTCGGGGCCCGGCTCGGCGAGCGGCTCTCGGTCGTGGACGGGGTGGGCGTGCGGACGCGGCCGCGTCCCGCCAAGCCGGCTCACGTGAGCGACCCGGTGACGGGCCGGCCGGGGATCCGGGTCCGGCTGTACGGCGAGTCCGGGGCGCTGCTCGAGGACTCGGTCAAGGAGGACGCGCTGGTTCTGGTCGGGCTTCCGGGTTCCGAGCCTGTCGTTCGCGCCGAGCTCTCGGCCGTCGTGCCGGCCGGCGCGATGACCGTCGGGGTGCTGGGTGTGGCCGATTGGACGGTGCGCGCCGCCGGCGTGACCCAGCAGGTCACGCTCCGGACGAGCGGCCCGGACCTCGCCGAATCCGTGCTGCGGCCGCCGGGCTGGCAGACGAACCTGGTCCTGGACACCCCGGCCGAGGTGGTCGCGGAGGCGGTCGTCTCCGGCGGCGAGGGCGCGCTGGGCATCGTCGCCGAGCCGACGCCGGCTCCCGACGACGAGGCTGTCGCGTCAGCGGTCCGGGCGGCCGCGGCCGCCGACGTCGCCGTCGTCGTGGTCGGCCTGACCGAGGAGCAGGAGACCGAGGCGGTCGACAAGAGCACGCTCGCACTGCCCGGGCGCCAGGACGAGCTCGTCTCTGCCGTCGCGGGCGCCGCCCGCCGCACCGTGGTCGTCCTCAACGCGGCGACACCCGTGCTGATGCCGTGGCTCGACCAGGTCGACGCCGTGCTCTGGGTGGGACTCCCGGGGCAGGAGGGCGGGCACGCCGTCGCCGCCGCCCTGCTCAACGAGATCGAGCCCTCCGGTCGCCTGGTCACGACGTTCCCCGTGGCCGACGGCGCGACGCCGGCCTGGGACGTCGTACCGACCGACGGAGAGCTCCGCTACGCCGAGGGTCCGTTCGCCGGCTACCGCGGTCACGCTCCACTGGGCCGGGCGCCCGAGCCGGCGTTCTGGTTCGGGCACGGTCTCGGCTACGGCTCGTGGTCGTACGGCGGCGGCCGCGTCTCGGGGCGCACCGTCACGGTCGAGATCACGAACACCTCGGGCTACGACTCTCGCGAGGTCGTGCAGGTGTACCTGGACCCGCAGCGGGAGGGCCAGCCGGTCCGGCTGGTGGGCTGGGCCGCGGCGGACGTGCCCGCTGGAGCGACCGCCTCCGTCACGGTCGTGTGCGACGACAGGATGTGGCGCACCTGGAACCCGGCACGGCATGCCTGGGACCGGCTCGAGGGCGGCGAACTGCTGGTGGCACGCGGGCTGGGCGACGTCCGGCTCCGTCTCAGCGGTCCTGCTTCGGGATGAGGGTTTCGCCACCACTCGCTCTGGTGATGCGCCCGCCTCATGACGGGGGTGGATCCGCACCTCGCGCTGGTCCGGCCGGTCGTCCACGAGGCCTTCGGGTGACCGAGCCCGCGGCGCCGGCCAGGTACTGACGCGGGCCCAGCACCGCCGCCCCGAGGGCCGCGACCCGCTCTCGCAGCGCCCGGTCCGCCGTCACCACGGTGACCGGCCGGCGTGCGGCATCCGCCTCGGCGGCGACGATCCGGACGATCTCGTCGTCGCCGGAGCCGGGCGCGTGCACGACCCGGACCCCGTCGTGGACGCCAGGCCCGACTCCGGCCCGGGCCGCGCCCTCGACCACCAGTACCACGTCGGCTCGGCGATCGAGCCCGGCGGTGATCGTGTCCAGCAGGCGTCGTACGGCGGCGGGCCGGTCCCGCCACCAGCCGTCGGGACGTGACCCGACCACGTTCGCGGCATCCACGACGACGAGCGGCTCGAGCGCCATCTCCCAAGGATCCCGCACGGCCTGGTGAGCTCTTCGGCAGTCTCGCCGTAGCGCCGTGGTTGACGGCGGGCTCATCCTCGTCCTATCGTTCCCAAAACGTTTACCCAAAACGTTTTGGGTTGGGCTCGACCCGCCTGACCCGTCGACACAGTGCGCAGTCACGCGGAGGCATCATGAGGATCGTCAGGCAATCGAGGACCATGCGGTCGCACCACTGGGAGGTGCTGGGCGGCGCGATCGCGCTGGTAGCACTCGGGCTCACGGCGTGCGGCGCCGGTGGCACCGGTGGCACGGGCGCCGCAGGTTCGGACGGCGCCGTGCGAGTGTTGGTCGAGGCCGGTGGCCACGCCGAGCTGCAGCCGGTCGCCGACGCTTTCGAGAAAGAGACCGGCACCAAGGTCACCTTCGTCGAACTGCCGTACGACGGTCTCTACGACCGGCTGTCCAGCGAACTGTCGTCGGGGGCCGTGTCGTTCGACGTCGCCGCCCTGGACGCCATCTGGTTGAAGAACTTCTCGGCCGGCGTGAAGCCGCTGGACGACCTGTTCACCCCGGACGCCAGATCGGACCTGTTTCCGGCGCTGCTGAAGGAGGCCGAGGTGGACGGGTCCTACGTCGGCATGCCCGTCTGGACGAACGCCGAGATCCTGTACTACCGCAAGGACCTGTTCGACGACCCCGCCAACAAGCAGGCGTTCAAGGCCAGGTACGGCTACGACCTGGCGCCTCCCAAGACCTGGCAGCAGTTCTCCGACACCGCGCAGTTCTTCACCCGCAAGGGCATTTACGGCACCGACGTCAAGGGCGCCGTGGAGACCGAGTACCTCGCCACGCTCATGCAGGCGGGTGCGAAAGACATGGTGCTGTCCGGTGACGGGAACGCCGACATCGACACGCCCGAGGCGCTGAAGGCGCTCGACTTCTACTCCGGCCTGGCCACCAGGCTGAAGGTCAGCCCGGCCGGCGCGGCCCAGGTCGACTGGGCCGCCGCCCAGAACCTGTACAACCAGGGCAAGACGGCGATGATGCGTTTCTGGGCACACGCCTACACACAGATCCCGGCCGAGTCGCCCGCGAAGGGCAAGACCGGCGTGACGGTGCTTCCGGCCGGCCCGGCGGGGACGGCCGCGGTGCCTGGCGCGTGGTACCTGTCGATCCCGAAGGCCACCGGCAACGCGGCGGGCGCGGAGAAGTTCGTCGAGTTCGCCTTCGACCACAACGACCTCGGCGTGCAGACCGCCCTCGGCCTCGCGGCCCGCAAGTCGGCCTTGCAGAAGTACCAGAGCAAGCCCGGTCACGAGAACCTCGGCGCCCTGGTCGCCGCTCTCGACGCCCCGGCGACCACGCCGCGGCCGGCGAACGCGAAATGGCAGCAGATCGTGGACACCGTGCTGGTCCCGATGTTGCAGAAGTCGGTAGCCCCCGGAGCCGACAACGCCGCTCTGCTCGAGGACGCCCAGTCCAAGATCGAGGCCCTTCTGAAGTAGGTCCCGTCCGGAATCGAGAGGAAGGGGTCGGGTCGTGCGTCGAGCCGATGACCGCACCTTCGCCACACTGCTGATGGCGCCCGCTGCCGTCTTCCTGGGGGTGTTCGTCGCCTGGCCGCTGGTGCGGCTGGTGATCGACAGCTTCTACAGGATCTCACCGATCGCCGGCGGCCCGCGCTCCTTCGTCGGCCTGGACAACTACCTCCGCGCGCTGCGGTCCAGCACCTTCACCAGCGCGGCGGTCCGAACCGTCGCGTACACCGGGCTGGTGGTGTCGGCCGAGTTCGTCCTCGGGCTGGCCGCGGCGCTGCTGTTCTCGATGCTCGGGGCGAGGTCGACGGTGTTCCGCACCGTCTTCCTGTACCCGTTGATGATCGCGCCGGTGGTCGCCGGCCTGCTGTGGCGGTTCCTGCTGATCGACAACTTCGGCATCGTCAACGAGCTGCTCAGCAGGGCCGGGATACTCTCCGGGGCGGACGCGATCGGCTGGCTCAGCAACCCCGACATCGTCTTGTTGTCGGTCGCGATCCCGGACATCTGGCTCACGACGTCTTTCATGACGCTGGTGATCTTCGCCGGACTGCAGAACATCGCGGCCGACGTGCTCGAGGCGGCGCGCATCGACGGTGCGCCGCCGGCCTCGATGCTGCTCCGGATCATCCTGCCGCTGCTGCGGCCGGTCATCGCGGTGGCCCTGATCGTCCGCGGCATCGACGCCGCGAAGGCGTTCGACATCATCCTCATCCAGACCAAGGGCGGGCCTGAGAACGCCTCGCAGACCCTCAGCCTGCTCATCTACCAGACCATGATCCGGTTCAGCGACCCCGGCCTCGCGAGCGCAATGGCGACCATGTACCTCGTCGTGATGCTGCTCGTCGCCACCGTCGCGGTCTGGTTCATCTGGCGACCAGGGACGGCGCAGCGATGAACAGCCTCTTCGTCCGCAGGCCGGGCACCCGCGCCCTGGTGTGGGCCCTGCTCACCTCTCTCCTCGTCCTCTACGGCTTCCCGTTCGTCTATCTGCTGCTCACCTCGTTCAAGACGCCGCTCGACACCATCGCGGTGCCGCCGACGGTGCTGCCGCACCGCTGGACGACCGCGAACTACACGAGTGCCCTCCACCGCGGCGGGGTGGTCGCGTCGTTCGTCAACAGCCTCACGACCGCGACCCTCAGCACGGTCCTGTCCCTGCTGATCGCCGTGCCGGCGGCGTACGGCATCACCCGGTTCCGCACCTTCTCCGGGCGGGTGTTCATCATGGGCGCACTCGTCGCGCGAATGGTGCCGCCCGTCGCGGTGGGCATCCCGCTGCTGTCGATGATCCGCGCCCTCGGGCTGATCGACACACCGACCGGGGTGGCGATCGCCCACACGACTGTCTCGCTGCCGCTCTCGATCTGGCTGATGGCCAGCTTCTTCGAGGCGGTGCCCGACGAGCTGGACGAGGCGGCCGTGGTCGACGGCTGCGGCCGGCTCGAGGCGCTCTGGCACGTCGTCCTCCCGGTCGTCGCCGGCGGCCTCGCCGTCACCGCGATCTTCGCCTTCCTGGCGTCCTGGAACGAGTTCTTGTTCGCGCTGCTGCTCACGGCGGTGCGGGCTCAGACGACGCCGATCGTGATCGCCAACTTCCAGACCCAGTTCGGCCTGGACTGGGGCGCGATGACGGCGCTGGCCACGATGTACTCGGTGCCGGTCATCCTGCTCACCCTCATCCTCCAGCGACACATCGTCGCCGGCCTCACCCTCGGCGCCGTCAAGGGCTGAGAACATACCCGCGAAAGGAAGGACCGCACAGATGGACTTCTGGCAGCCCAACAGCCCTCTCGGTGGTCTGGCACACGTCAAGACCAGCCGGTCCCGCCGGTCCTCGAGCTGGGATCGGACCGGTGGCAACCGCGACTTCGAGGTCGTCGCCCCCGGGGAGACCTTCGTGATGGCCGACATCGAAGGTGCCGGCCGGATCGAGCACATCTGGATGACCACCCGCTGCTACTCGGAGAAGTACCTGCGCAAGCTCGTCCTGGAGATGTTCTGGGACGGCGAGGACAACCCCAGCGTGCGGGCGCCGCTCGGCGACTTCTTCGGTGTGGGACACGCGACGTGCACCCACTACGTGTCGCTTCCGCTGAGCATGGTCTTCGGTCCCCGCCGCGGCCCCAAGGGCCCGTTCGCCGCGGCGATGAACAGCTACTTCCCGATGCCGTTCGGCAGCTCGGCGCGGATCCAGATCCGCAACGAGAGCGACGCGCCGATCGAGAACCTCTTCTACTACGTCGACCACCAGCTGACCGACGAGCCGATCCCGGACGACGTGGCACGGTTCTGCGCCTACTACCGGCAGGAGAAGCCCACGACGCCGGTCGTGCACACCTCCGACCTCGAGAGCCCCGCGCCGTGGGACCTGCCCGGCAGCAACCTGACCGGCGAGGACAACTACGTGATCCTGGACGCGGTCGGCAAGGGCCACTTCGTCGGCTGCGTGCTCAGCATCGACAACTTCAACGCCTCGAACCAGCAGTTCACCTGGCCGGGCGAGGGCGACGACATGTTCTTCATCGACGGCGAGCGGTGGCCGCCGTCCCTGCACGGCACCGGAACCGAGGACTACTTCAACGCGGCATGGGGGTTCCCGAGCGGCGCGTATGCCGGCCCGTACCACGGGATCAGCCTGGCCAGCAGCCCGCAGGAACACTTCGGCTTGTGGAGCATGTACCGCTTCCACATCGAGGACCCGGTCCGGTTCGAGAAGTCACTGCGGTTCTCGATCGAGCACGGGCACGCGAACGACCAGGGCAACGACTACTCCAGCGTCGCCTACTGGTACCAGGTCGGGCCGCACGCCGAGCATCCCGATCTGCCTCCGGTGTCGGAGCGACTGCCGCGTCGCTGGCCGGAGCACGGCCTCTGGGACGAGTGACACATCAGAAACCGAACGACAGGAGGACGCGGTGAGCCGGATAGGCATCAGGCAGGTGGCGGCCGAGGCTGGCGTGTCGATGACGACGGTCTCGCACGTGCTCAACGAGACGCCGCATGCCCAGATCCGGGAGGAGACCCGGCAGCGCGTCCTCCTCGCCGCACAGCGCCTGGGCTACAAGCCGAACCGGATGGCCCGCAGCCTGCGCACCCAGCGCACCGGCACGCTGGGACTGATCGGCGACTCGATCGCCACCACGGCGTACGCCGGCCAGATGATCCTCGGTGCTCAGCGTGCAGCGCAGGAGCGCGGCTACATGGTGGTGCTGTTCAACACCGAGGCCGATCCCGCGGTCGAGGAGCGCGAGCTGCAGGCCCTGCTGGAGTACCAGGTGGACGGAATCATCTACGCGACCATGTACCACCGGATCGTGTCCGTCCCGGACACGCTCACGGGCCAGCCGCTGGTCCTGCTCGACGCCGAGAGCACCGCCGGGACCGCTCCGTCCGTGGTGCCCGACGAAGTCGCCGGTGGCCGCACGGCGACCGAGGAGCTCACCACCAACGGACACCGGCGGATCGGCTTCGTCACCAACGTCGACGACGTACCGGCAACCTCGGGACGCCTGC